>CAJBLW010000183.1 GCA_903953985.1 uncultured Burkholderiales bacterium | reverse complement strand
GCTGGGCTGGTTTGCCATCGTCAGCTCGGCCGACACGGCCAGGGCCTCCTCGAGCGACAATCTTGCCTGTGCAGGCGACTCGACCAGCATGCCCGCCAGGGCCGACATGGGCGAAACAACCTGGGAGAGCAAGGGCAGTTGGTCCAACGAGGCCAGACCCAGATCGTCCAGAAACTGGCGGGTGGTGGCAAACAAGCTGGGACGACCCACTGTTTCGCGGTGGCCAATGACCTCGACCCAGCCACGGTCCTCCAGCTGCTTGATGATTTGCGAGCCGATGGTCACGCCCCGGATGTCTTCCATGTCGCCCCGTGTGACCGGTTGGCGATAGGCGATGATGGCCAGGGTTTCCAGCACAGCCCGGGTGTATTTGGGGGGCTTTTCAGGGTGCAGACGGTCCAGATAAACGCGCAGTTCAGGGCGGCTCTGAAAACGCCAGCCACTGGCCACGCGGGTCAGCTCCAGGCCTTTGCCAGCCCATTCAAGTTCGAGGTCTTGCAGCATTAGCCGCAGGGTGTCGGCCCCTAGCACATCGTCAAACAGCACGCGCAAGTCGCGCAGCGACAAAGGTTGGCCAGCAGTGAGCAGGGCCGTTTCCAGGACACGCTTGGCTTGCGCCGTATTCATGGTGTCGGTCTTTCGGAAAAAAACGCCTCACGGCGAAGTGGCAAAACGCCTCACGGCGTGTGGATATGGCAGTTCAGAACTACCAAAGACCCTCCAAAAGGATCAAGCCCAACGACCTCATTGGCGCGTCAAGGGGTCAGATTGTAACTGAGGCCCGAATTTTGCAGAGCCTGGGCCATGTCCTCGGGCAAAGCCGATGTCAGGTCAATGCGTTGGCTGGTGATCGGGTGCTCAAAGGCCAGCCGCCAAGCATGCAAGGCCTGGCGCACCATGCCACCCAAGGGTGCGCCGCCGTACACCGCGTCACCCAACAACGGATGTCCCAGGTGCGCCATGTGCACACGGATCTGGTGCGTTCGCCCCGTGTGCAAGGTGCATCGCACCAAGCAGCAGCGCTCACCTTGGTCCAGCAGGTCGAAGGTGGTGGCCGCCGTTTTGCCAGATTGGTAGGCCAGGTCCACCACAGCCATTCGCAGACGATTGGCTGGATCTCGGCCTATAGCGGCTTCGAGCGTGCGCGGTGACGGGCCGGTCCAGTTTTTATGGCCCAAGGCCAGGTATTGTCGGTGCACTTGACGCGCAGCAATCTGGGCCACCAATGCGTCCATGGCCTGGCGCGTGCGGGCCACCACCATGAGGCCGCTGGTGTCTTTGTCCAGCCGGTGAACGATGCCTGCGCGGGGCACTTCACTGGCGTGAGGGTCCAAGGCCAGCAAGCCATTGAGCAGCGTGCCGCGCCAATTGCCCGGGGCCGGGTGAACCACCAGACCTGCTGGTTTGTGGATTACGCGAAGGTGCGCATCTTCGTACACCACATCGATGGGCATAGCCTCAGGCACAAAGGCTTGTGACTGCGGTGTGGCCCGCAAGGTGATTTGCAGCAGGTGTCCCAACCGAACCTTGGCCGAGACCTTGGTGGTCACACGGCCATCGATCAACGCCTCGCCTTGCTCGATCAGTTGTTGCAAATAACTGCGCGAAAACTCGGGCACCAACTGTGCCAACACCCTGTCCAGCCGCTGGCCATGCAGGGTCACAGGGACGGCTGCTGTGCGCACCTCCTCTTGCACATCTTCTTGCGATGCTTCCAGCGCGGGCTCGGTATCTTCGGCGAGCGCGCCGGGGTCATGCATTTCGGGGTCGGTCGATATAATCAAAGGGGTTCAACAATCAAGGTGTTACAGATGCAAAGCTTCAGATTATCGATGGTTCCAGCTGGCCTGGTTTTGGCCATGGGACTCCTTCTGAGTGGCTGCGCCAACACCCCCAAGGATCTGACGGCGGGCTGGACCCCTGAAAAAATCTACAGCGAAGCCCGTGACGAGGCGAATGCCGGCGCCTGGGATAAGGCCATTGGCTACTATGAAAAACTCGAAGGCCGCGCCGCAGGCACGGTGCTTGCCCAACAAGCCCAAATCGACAAGGCTTTCGCCCAGTACAAAACCGGCGACAAGCTCCAGGCGATCGCCACGCTGGACCGATTCATCCGACTGCACCCCACGAGCCCAGCCTTGGACTACGCGATTTACCTTAAAGGCTTGGTCAACTTCAACGACAACCTGGGTTTGTTCTCTTTCATCACGCGTCAAGATCTCTCCGAGCGCGACCAAAAGGCCGCGAAAGACTCTTACGAGGCCTTCCGCGATTTGAGCACACGCTTTCCGGACTCCAAATACACCGCTGATGCACGGCAGCGTATGACTTACATCATCAACTCGCTGGCGGCTTACGAGGTGCATGTGGCCCGTTTCTATGCCAGCCGGGGCGCGCATGTGGCTGCCATAAATCGGGCGCAGCAAGCCATTGCCGACTACCAAGGGGTGCCTGCCCTCGAGGAAGCACTGGCCATTTTGATCAGTTCCTACAAGGCCATGGGTATGTCTGCGCTGAGCAATGATGCCAAGCGTGTGCTGCAAACCAACTTCCCTAAATCGGCCTTTTTACTCAACGATGGCGCAGAGGTCAAACGCTCGGGCGGCTGGCGTCTGTGGTGAGCTGAAGAAGGGCATCCAAAAAAGCCGCATGGTCTTCCAGACGGCGCATCTCGGGCAGACCACGCACCAGTCTGCGGCCATAGGACATGGTGCTCAGGCGGTTGTCGCACACCACCAGAATGCCGCGATCGGTCTCACTCCGAATCAAACGGCCTGCACCCTGCTTGAGCGACACAGCCGCTTCGGGCAGGGCGTGGTCGGCAAACGCACTCTTGCCCTGCTTTGTGATGCGCTGGCTTCGAGCCTCGAACAAAGGGTCACCCGGCGGGGGAAACGGCAGCTTATCAATGACCACAAGCTGAAGCGCATCGCCAGGAACATCAAACCCCTCCCAAAACGAGGCCGAAGCCACCAGCACGCAACCCATTCGGCCCTGCGCATCACCGCGCCCTCCCCCTTCGCGAAAACGCTCCATCAAGCGTCGTTTGGGGCTTTGGCCCTGCACCAAGACCTCCAAGCCGCCTTCGCACTGCGCTTGCAGTTGCTCGCCAATGCTTCGCATCGCGTTCAAGGTGGTGGTCAACACCAGGGTTCTGCCGCCCAAAATCGCCAGCGCCTCTAGCACCAAAGCAGCCACTTGGTTGGCGTGACCCGGGTCACCTGGGCGAGGCAAATGCGGCGGCACGTACAGGGCCGCTTGCTGAGCATAGTCAAAAGGGCTGTTGACCTGCATGACTTGCGCCGAGCTCAGGCCGCAAGGCTCAGTAAACCAGCGCAAACTCGGCTCGTCACCCAAAGTCGCTGAAGTGAAAATCCAGGCCCGCTGACCCACACCCGGCGCAAGCCCTGTTGACAAAGGTCGGCTTGCAGCGTGTCGTGGATCCCCCGCCATCAAGGCCTCCAGAGTGTCGGCACCAGCGTGCGACTCGGCCTCGTTGTTCAGTGTCACTGATACAGGACGGGTCAAGACAGAAAAGGCCTGCGCGATGTCCAAGGGCGACTCGATCAAGCGCAGTTGCGCACTCACCTCGGCCCAGCGCACCCCCTCAGGATTGGGTGTTTCGGTGAACAAGGCGGCGCTCTGCATCAGCTCACGGGTGCGCTCGCTCAGTCGCTGAAAATCGGGGGCAAGCTCGCTCACCATGTCCAGGCCGTTTTGTAAATTCACCAAGGCACTTGACACCGCTTGCAGTGCACCCGACCACTCGTCTGGGGCCACCCCCTCGGGGTGCTGACCCGTCCAACGCAAACGCACCGATCCGCGGTGCTGGCCAGCGGCCAGACGCCAATCGCGGGCAGCTTTTTCCAAGCCTGCGCTCAGGGCTTGCCATTCGACCAGGCCACGCGCCAACTGCAAACCGGTGGCCAGCACATCGCGCACCAGATCGTGCAACTGCACCGTGGACAGTTGCTTGCCCAGAAAATTCACACCGATTTCGTTAAGCTGGTGGGCCTCATCAAACACGGTCACACGGACAGTGGGCAGCAACTCGGCCACTCCCGACTCCCGCACCGCCATGTCTGCAAAGAAAAGATGGTGGTTGATGACCACCACGTCCGCGGCCATGGCCTCTTTGCGCGCCAGGTTGACGTGGCAAGCGCGAAAGCGTGGGCAGGTTGAGCCCAGGCAGTTATCGCGTGTGGAGGTGACCAGCGGCCACAACGAGGAGCGCTCGTCCAAGCCCGTCAGCTCGGCCATGTCGCCGGTGCGGGTGGATTGCGCCCAGGTTTCGATTTTGGCCAAGGCCTTTTGCGCCCCGGGTTGTGCCGATTCGGGACTGTGCCGGGCTTGCTCCATGCGGTGCAGGCAAAGGTAATTGCCACGACCTTTGAGCAAAGCCACCCGAATGGGCAAACCCAGCACCTCCACCAAACGCGGAATATCGCGAGAAAACAATTGATCTTGCAGCGCCTTGGTGGCCGTGGACACCAAGGCCCGCTGACCACTGAGCAAGACAGGCACCAGATAGGCGTAGGTCTTGCCTGTGCCCGTACCTGCCTCCACCACCAGCTGGCCGCCGTCTTGCACCATGCGGCTGACCGCCATGGCCATGTCGGTCTGGCCCTGCCGTGGCTGAAAACCCGGCACGGTTTGCGCCAACACCCCGTGGCTGGACAGGGTTTCGGCCACCCGCTGATCGAGCAAACTCAAGCGGGTTCCTTGGGGGACAACTGCGATTGCAATTGAACGATCTGGTCACGCAGTAGCAAACGGCGTTTTTTCATGCGACGCAAGCTCAGTTCGTCACGTTGAACGAGCACAGACACAGCTTGGTCAATCAGTGCATCCAGATCGGCATGCTCAATTTGCCATTCAATCAGCTGGCGTTGGGGCGACCGCAAATCAACTGACGGGGTCTTCGACACATTGCTGGGGCTGTCTTCGCTCATTGAACCCCCTGAGTCTCGGATTGCTTGAGTTGCAAACGCCGTTCGCGTTGCTGGTTACGCCAAGAGCGCTCTTGCTCGTTCAAGGCCAACTCCTGCTGGCGCAAGGGTGCCAACGCCTGTCTTCGGGTGAGCCGCGCATCGCTCAAGCAGACATTGACGGCAAATTTCTGCCAACATGCCGCTTGCTGCATTTGCTCAGCTTGCACGATGGCGCTGCGTTGTGCTGCCAGTGCCTGTCGTTGGCGTGCGATGACCTCGGGCACCTCATCCTGGGTGGGGTCCGGAGCCAACGGTTTCTGCGCGTTTTGCATGGGGCTGACCGGATGCGTCATCGGAACCGTCAAGGTATGTGTCTGGACTGTTTGCGCCTGAACGCCCCAGCCCGTCAACAGGCTCAGCGCCAAACCGCAATACCCGCTCATAAGTGCGCGTGTCATGTGAGGTGCGTGTCCACCGTGCGATGTTCCAACGCCAGAAACTCGCTGGACTGCATCTCATGCAAGCGCGAGACGGTGCGTGGAAACTCGTGCGACATTGGACCTGAGGTGTACAGACCCTCGGGCGGCACCGCCGCAGACATGATCAGCTTGACTCGGCGGTCGTACAACACATCGATCAACCAAGTGAAGCGCCGCGCTTCAGACGCCATGCTCACAGGCATACAGGGCACATTGCTGAGCAACACCGTGTGGTATTGCGTGGCAATTTCCAGGTAGTCATTTTGCGAACGCGGACCGCCGCAGATCGCGCGGAAGTCAAACCAGACCACATCCCCGGCGCGGCGTTTGGCGATGATTTGCCGCGCTTCAATGTGCAACACCGGGTCTTCGTCGGGTCCCGTGGCGAGGCGATTGAAGGCATCGTTCATCTCGGCATCGGCCTGCTCACCCAAAGGCGAATGGTAGAGCTTGACTCGCTCCAGAGTGCGGCGGCGATAGTCGGTGCCATTGTCCACATTGAGCACCTGCATGCGCTGGTTCAGCAAAGCGATGGCGGGCAAAATCCGATCACGGTGCAAGCCTCCTGGGTACAAGCCGTCGGGTTCAAAATTAGAGGTGGTGACAAAACCAACGCCGTTGTTAAACAAGGCCACCAGCAGCCGATGCAAGATCATTGCGTCGGTGATGTCCGCCACATGGAACTCGTCAAAGCAAATCAGGCGGTAGCGCTTGGCCATGCGCTTGCCCAGTTCGTCCAGCGGGTTCACGGTGCCCTGGATGGCGGTCAGTTCGCGGTGCACCTCGCGCATGAACTCGTGAAAGTGCAAACGGGTTTTGCGCTCGATGGGCACGGCCGCAAAAAAGCAGTCCATCAAAAAGCTCTTGCCTCGCCCCACCCCGCCAAACATGTAGACCCCCTTGGGGATCTCCGGGCGTCTGAGGAATTTTCCCAGCAGGCCCGAGCGCTTGGATTTATAAGCCGTCCACTCGCTGGCGCAGCGCTCCAACGCTTCGATGGCCCGCAATTGTGCGGGGTCGCTTTGGTAGCCCCGTTTTTGGAGCTCTTCTTCGTAAACTTCACGAACGGACATGGCTGGCTTGGTCTTCAATTCGAAAAACAAAACCCGGGACAAAGCCCGGGTTTTCAGGGATGCAGAACTTTAACCCAAGTCACCCGAAACCGCAGTTTCGGGAGCGTCAAGGACTCAGAAATTCAGCGTGCGCTTGTCCACCGCCAAAGCAGCCTCTTTGGTGGACTCGCTCAAGGAAGGGTGCGCGTGGCAAATACGGGCAAT
>CAJBLW010000182.1 GCA_903953985.1 uncultured Burkholderiales bacterium | reverse complement strand
TCCTGGCCGTGCGCGGCCCGCGTGGCTTGGGCTTGAGTAAAAAACAGATCATCGATGCCTTCGAGCGCCGCCTTTTCGGTCACCCCGTCATGGAGTTGCAAGAGTGTGTGCGCAACATCCACCGCATCGCCGAAATCCGCATGAACGACAAGTTTGATGTGGAGCCCACGCTCGGCCACCAGGTCTGGGATTGGCAAGAAAAGCTGGCGCAACACTCCGACCCTGGTTTTGCAGAAGCTGGCCAGCTGACGGTGACGTATCTCACCGACGCCCACCGGGCCTGCGCCCAACGCATCACACAAAACATGCGCGACTGCGGCTTTGACGAGGTCTACACCGACGCCGTGGGCAACGTGGTGGGCCGCTACCACCCCGCCACTGCGGGTGCCAAATACCTGATGACGGGCAGCCACTACGACACCGTGCGCAACGGCGGCAAATACGACGGTCGCTTGGGCATCTTCGTGCCCATGGCCTGCGTGCAGCAGCTGCACCAGCAAGGCCAACGCCTGTGCTTTGGCATCGAAGTCGTGGCTTTTGCCGAAGAAGAAGGCCAGCGCTACAAAGCCACCTTCTTGGGTTCTGGCGCTCTCATTGGGCAGTTCAACCCCGCCTGGCTGGAGCAGCAAGACGCAGACGGCATCACCATGCGTGCGGCCATGCAGCACGCTGGACTGTGCATCGACGACATTCCCAAAATCCAACGCGACCCGGCGCAGTATTTAGGCTTTGTCGAAGTCCACATCGAACAAGGTCCGGTGCTTAACGAAGTCAACATCCCGCTGGGCGTGGTCACGTCCATCAACGGCAGCGTGCGTTACCTGTGCGAGGTCATGGGCACGGCCAGCCACGCAGGCACCACTCCCATGGATCGCCGCCGCGACGCGGCCTGCGCCGTGGCCGAACTGGCGCTCTACATGGAGCAACGCGCCGCACAAGACGGCGACAGTGTGGCCACCATTGGCCAACTGCAAGTGCCCAACGGCTCTATCAACGTGGTGCCTGGCCGCTGCCTGTTCAGCCTGGACATGCGCGCACCCACCGACAAGCAACGCGACGCGCTGGTGGCCGATGTGATGGCGCAACTCGACCAGATTGCCGAGCGCCGTGGCGTGCGCGTGAAAGCCGAGCTGACCATGAGCGCCGCTGCAGCACCCAGTGCTCCCGAGTGGCAAGCCCTTTGGGAACGCGCCGTGAGCGCCTTGGGTGTGCCGCTGTTCAAACTGCCCAGCGGCGCAGGCCACGACGCCATGAAGCTGCACGAAGTCATGCCACAAGCCATGCTGTTTGTGCGCGGCGAAAACGGGGGCATCAGCCACAACCCACGCGAATCGACCACCAGCGACGACATGCAGCTGTGCGTCGACGCCTTCACCCATGTTTTGAACCAACTCTCTCAGGAAAAATCATGAACCCCCACGTTCGTCACTTCGTGTACTCACTGCCCCCCGAGGGGGTCCTGCTCTCCTTGGGGCGGCCCGGCGGAGAGCAGTCATGAGCGCTACAGAAAGCCAATACCAACAACTCGACGCCTGGATCGACGCGCACTTTGACGAACAGGTCAAGTTTTTGCAGGCCCTGGTGCAGGTGCCCACCGACACCCCACCCGGCAACAACGCCCCGCACGCCGAGCGCACCGCCGAGCTGCTCGCGCCCATGGGCTTTGATGCAGAAAAGCACCCTGTGCCCGCCTCCGAAGTCAAAGCCTACGGCCTGGAGTCGGTCACCAACCTGATCGTGCGCCGCAAATACGGCGAAGGCAAAACCATTGCCCTGAACGCCCACGGCGACGTGGTGCCACCTGGCGAAGGC
>CAJBLW010000181.1 GCA_903953985.1 uncultured Burkholderiales bacterium | reverse complement strand
TTTGGCGTAAACGCTTTGAGCACTTCCTAGGGCCACGCGACAACCGGTCATGACTTCGTCAAACACCAGCAGCGCGCCGTATTGGCTGCACAATTCGCGGCAGCGTTTCATGAAGGGCACGCTGGCACGCACAAAGTTCATATTGCCTGCAATGGGCTCGATCATGAGGCAGGCCAACTCAGGGCCATGAAGTTTGAAAGCTTCTTCCAATTGCTCGATGTTGTTGTACTCGAGCACCAGGGTGTGTTGCACCACCTCGGGGGGCACGCCCGCGCTGGTAGGGTTGCCAAAAGTGGCCAAGCCAGAGCCGGCTTTGACCAACAAGGCATCGGCATGGCCGTGGTAGCAGCCTTCAAACTTGATGAACTTGTTGCGGCCTGTGGCGCCACGTGCCAAGCGCACTGCGCTCATGCCAGCTTCGGTGCCCGAGCTGACCAAGCGCACCATTTCCATGGACGGCACTAGCTTGAGCAAGGCTTCGACCAATTCAACTTCTCGCTCGGTGGGTGCGCCAAAAGAAAAACCATCAAGCGCGGCTTTTTGCACGGCTTCCAGCACGGCAGGGTGGCCGTGGCCCAAAATCATGGGGCCCCACGAGCCGATGTAGTCGATGTATTTTTTGCCGTTGGCATCCCAAAAATAAGCGCCTTCAGCGCGCTTCACAAAACGCGGTGTGCCGCCCACCGCGCGAAAAGCGCGAACGGGTGAATTGACGCCGCCAGGAATTACTTTTCGAGCGCGTTCGAACAGGGTGTCGTTGAGGTCAGTGTTTAGTGTCATTGATAGGCATTTCAAAAAAATCGGCGTTCATGTCGGGGCCTTCGGCCTCGGCTTCATCGTTCTCGTCCTCGGTATCGGGCAGGGCCCAAAATAATCGGTCTGGGATGACCTTGCCCATGCCAGGGCGAAAGCCCTCGTCAAGGCAGCGGTCTAAGTAATGCAGAGCTTCGCTGGCGGCAGCTGATAAATCAAGGCCTGTGGCAATCAATGCAGCCAGGGCGGCTGACAGTGTTTCGCCCGCACCACTGAAAACGGCTTCAATGCGCTCAAACTTTTCATGGCCCACCACCGTTTCGGGGGTGGCCAAGACGTTGTCAATGTGTTGGTCGTTGGCCGTGATGCCAGTGACCAGGGTATAGGGCACGCCTAGCTCTGAAGCGGCTTTGGCAATGTCGCGCGGGCCAGGGTTTTTTTCACTTGACCAATCGGGCAACAACCAGCGGCGCAGGGTGCTGTGATGACCCACCAAGATGCTGGTTTGGGGCAATATAAGTTCGCGAAAAGCGTCTAAGTATTGGTCGATTTGGTCGTCTTCCCACCAAGATAAATTGGGCATGTAGGCCACCACCGGCACGCCATCGTAGTCGGCTGTGAGCTCGGCAATGATGCTGATGTTTTCAGCACTGCCCACAAAGCCTACTTTGATGACTTGTGGCGGAATGTCTTCTAAAACAGCCCTTGCTTGATCCCCAACAGCTTCTTCGTCGAGGGGGAAAAAGTCAAAAATTTGGGCAGAGTCGCGGGCGTAAGCGCCGGTTAGAACGGGCAGGGCGTGTGCCCCAACGGAGGCAATGGCTAAAACATCGGCACTGATGCCGCTGGCACCGCTAGGATCGCTGGCATTGAACACCAAAACGCAAGCAATGCTGGCTTCTTCCTCGCCTTCTAGGGCATCCTCTGGCAGATCTGTCGGCGGTAATGTCGTGGTCATGAGTTACAGTGAAGCCCGATACAATCTCTTCATTCTATTCGACACCGGTGACCCACTGTGACTGATACTAAAACTTGGATGTGCTTAATTTGCGGCTGGATTTACGACGAG
>CAJBLW010000180.1 GCA_903953985.1 uncultured Burkholderiales bacterium | reverse complement strand
CGTCATCCCAAGCGTGGCCTACACCGACCCCGAAGTGGCCTGGGTGGGCCTCACCGAAGACCAAGCCAAAGCGCAAGGTATCAAGGTGAAAAAGGGCTTGTTCCCTTGGACCGCCTCGGGCCGCGCCATTGCCAACGGCCGCGACGAAGGTGTGACCAAACTGCTGTTTGACGATTCACCCGAGGCCCACGGCCACGGCAAGATCTTGGGCGGCGGCATGGTCGGCACGCACGCGGGCGACATGATTGGCGAGATCGCTCTGGCCATCGAGATGGGCGCAGACGCTGTGGACATCGGCAAAACCATCCACCCACACCCCACGCTGGGCGAAAGCATCGGCATGGCGGCGGAGGTGGCGCATGGTAGCTGCACGGACTTGCCGCCTAGCAAAAAGTAAACACTTCTTTTTAATTACTCGGGTGGACTCTCTAGAGATTGTTTAGGGCTCGTTTTTGAGACCTAACTGAGTTCTGTTCACGACTTTCTCTGGGTTAGACTCTTGTCAATTAAAAGACAATATGAGCAAATCCGAAGCACAAACCCGGTCTGAAGGAGATTCCTATGACCAATAACAGACCAGTGAAAATGCAATTGTTTGAGTCCGTTGACATTCGCACTGTTTGGGATGAAGGCGACGAAAAATGGTGGTTTTCCGTGCTGGATGTGATAGCCGTGCTGACCGACCAGCCTGATTACAAGAAGGTGCGCAACTATTGGAAGTGGCTTAAGAACAAATTGATCGCCGAAGGCAGTCAGTTGGTTAGTGCCACTAACCAACTGAAATTGCCAGCGAGCGATGGCAAGAAGTATTTGACGGACGTGGCGGACACCGAGCAAATCTTGCGTCTCATTCAGTCTATCCCCAGCAAGCGTGCAGAGCCTTTCAAACTGTGGCTGGCCGAGGTGGGCCGCCAACGCCTAGACCAGCTGCAAGACCCCGAGCTCAGCATCGAGCAAGCGATGATCGACTACAAGCGCCTGGGCTACTCAGACAACTGGATCAACCAGCGGCTCAAGAGTATCGAGATCCGCAAGGAGCTGACCGATGAGTGGAAAAAGAATGGCTTGCAAGAGGGGCCGGAGTTCGCATTTTTGACCGACGTGATCTACAAAACCTGGGCCGACAAAACCGCCAAGGAATACAAGCAGCACAAGGGCTTGAAAAAGGAAAACCTGCGTGACAACATGACCAACAAAGAGTTGATCATGAGCATGCTGGCCGAGCTGTCCACCAAAGAAATTTCAGAAGCCGTGCAGCCGCAAACGCTGGACGACCACGAAGATGTGGCCAAGCGCGGCGGCGGCGTGGCTCGGCAGGCGCGACTAAAGCTCGAGGCCGAAACAGGCAAAAAGCTGGTCAGCCCGCAAAACGCCAAGCAGTTGCGTGCCTTGGCGCAGAACCCCAGCAAAAAAAGCAGGAGGTAAGACGTGATCATGCACAAGCTCAACGCGCGTGATCAAACCACGGAGTTTCTGCTTTAAACCGCGCCTAACGGGGGCATCAAGGTGGAGGTGCTGCTCCGCAATGGGACGACACTGGTCAAGTGCTATCCGCTCTGTCCACCCAAGGGTGATGATTAAAACCCCGAATCCGGCGTACTCAAAAACGCCAGCTCATTGGGAGTGGTATGCAAGTTAGGACTTGCAACTGCTCCTCCAGCGATGCCACAAGTTCAAGAAGCAGCTTTAATGGATAAGGTCAGAGGCATATGGTCACTCAAACCAAGCCACTGTTCCTGGTTACCAATCTGAAGGTGGCTACAACTCATCAGGTTTTGCGAGACGAACACATAGTCAATGTGATAGGCCTTCTCCAAGTTGCGTTGGAGAAAAAACGTAGGGGTGGTTTCTTGTGCTGGTGCCTCAAGCGTTTGTTGGTGGTAAAGGCTTTCTAGGCAGATAGCAGCCAACTCTTCAACAACGTCCGAGTGGTTCCACCAGCAGTCTGGCTTGTCCCAAATGCGGTTGCTGTTGAAATCTCCCAGCAGGATGGTATTGCTTCTATTAAGTTGATCTCGGTGAATTTGCAGGTATTTCCAAAGCTGACCGATGTAGCTGAATACCTCTGCGTGGTCAGCTTTTGTCCACACCCCTAATACTTGGTATTTCTCGTTCAGGATGAAAGGCAAAAACAGCTTGAGGTCATCCGTTGTCCATGAAGATGATGGACTGCTGTTGATGACACCGGCATGGGAAAAAGTCCCTTGCCATTGGGATGCTTGAACCGTATTGCCCTTCTTTGGAAAAATCCCTAAGCCCTTGTGTTTGGATGTGCCCATACACAAGTAATCTCCGGCCCATTCTTGGAGTTTCGATGTGGACAGGGATGGGTTTTCACACTCTTGAACGACGTAGACGTCTGCATTGAGTGTGTCCAAAGCTTCGGTTTTATTCCGAAGTGCCCCGTTGCAATTCCAAGTGACGATTTTCGTGCGGGTTCGATCAGTCACTGTAGAGAGTTATTTCCCCCAAGAATCCTTCAACCCCGTCACCCGGTTGAACACCGGCTTGGCGCCCTCCACATGGTCGAGGCGGTCCGCCACAAAGTAGCCAAAGCGCTCAAACTGAAACTTCTGGTCCGGTTGCGCTTGGGCTAATGACGGCTCCACATAAGCGGTGACGACCTTCAAGCTGTCTGGGTTGAGCGACTGCAAGAAGTCTTTGCCGCCCGCATCGGGGTGGGCTTCGGCAAACAGGCGGTCGTAAAGGCGCACTTCGGCTTGCACGCCGTCGGCCACGCCCACCCAGGTGATGGCGGCTTTGGCTTTGACGCTGTCGGCGCCGGGCGTGCCGCTCTTGGTGCCGGGGATCACTTTGGCGTGCACCTCGGTCACTTGGCCTGTCGCGTCGCGTGCGCAGCCGGTGCATTCGATCACGTAGCCGCCTTTGAGGCGCACCACATTGCCGGGGAACAAGCGCTTGTAGCCCTTGGGCGGCACTTCTTCAAAGTCTTCGCGCTCGATCCACACTTCTTTGCCGATTTTGAACACACGGTCGGCGGGTGGTGTTTGACCCTCGGCCACGGCGCTGTGGGGCAGGGCGGGTTGGGTGCAGGCCTCGGTGTAGCCGTCGCTGCCAAAGGCTTCGGCCCAGTTGGTCAGCACGAGCTTGACGGGGTCGAGCACGGCCATGCCGCGGTGGGCTTTGTTTTCCAGGTCTTCGCGGAGGCACCCTTCAAGCGTGCTGTAGTCGATCCAGCTGTCGCTCTTGGTCACGCCAATGCGGTCGGCAAACAGGCGCAGGCTCTCGGGCGTGTAGCCCCGGCGGCGCAGGCCCACGATGGTTGGCATGCGCGGGTCGTCCCAGCCGCTGACTTTGCTTTCATTGACCAGTTGCGCCAGCTTGCGTTTGCTGGTGATCACATAGGTCAGGTTCAGGCGG
>CAJBLW010000179.1 GCA_903953985.1 uncultured Burkholderiales bacterium | reverse complement strand
CCGCATCATGGTGCCGTTTTATGTGTACTACTCGATGTTCGGATTCCAGCGCATTGGCGATCTGGCTTGGGCTGCGGGTGATATGCAGGCACGTGGTTTCCTGCTCGGCGGTACGTCCGGGCGCACTACGCTCAACGGCGAAGGCCTGCAGCACGAAGACGGTCACAGCCACATCATGGCCAACACCATCCCCAACTGCGTGTCGTATGACCCCACCTTCGCCCACGAAGTCGGTGTCATCCTGCACCACGGTTTGAAGCGCATGGTCGAGAAGCAAGACAACATCTTCTATTACCTGACGCTGCTGAACGAAAACTACGCCATGCCTGGCCTCACGCCCGGCACCGAAGAGCAAATCATCAAGGGCATGTATTTATGCAAGCCCGGTGCCGCTGGAGACAAGCGCGTGCAACTGCTGGGCTCGGGCACCATCCTGCGCGAATCCATTGCCGCGCAAACCCTGCTGGCCACCGATTGGGGCATTCAGGCCGATGTGTGGAGTTGCCCTAGTTTTAACGAACTGACCCGCGACGGTCAGGACGCTGAGCGCCATAACATGCTGCACCCGATGGAAACACCCCGCGTGTCTTTTGTGGGCCAACAGCTGGCTGCACACAGCGGCCCCGTCGTCGCTTCGACCGACTACATGAAGGCCTATGCCGAGCAGATTCGTCCTTTCATTCCGAAAGACCGCACCTACAAAGTGCTGGGCACCGACGGTTTTGGCCGCTCTGACTTTCGCAGCAAGCTGCGCGAGCACTTCGAGGTCAACCGCCACTACATCGTGGTCGCGGCCTTGAAGGCGCTCAGCGAAGAGGGCAAAGTGCCTGTCGCACAAGTGGCCGAAGCCATCCAGAAATACGGTATCAAGACCGATAAGATCAACCCGCTGTACGCTTAAATTCGGGAGACGAACATGGCATTGGTAGAAGTACAAGTTCCGGACATCGGGGATTTCGATGAAGTGACCGTCATTGAATTGATGGTCAAAGTGGGCGATACCGTGAAGGCCGAGCAATCGCTGATCACCGTGGAGTCCGACAAAGCCTCGATGGAAATCCCGTCGAGCACGGCGGGCATCGTCAAGGAAATGCGCGTGGCGCTGGGCGATAAGGTCAAGCAAGGCTCCATCGTGCTGGTGGTGGAAGCTGCTGGTGCGGCAGCGGCACCCGCTGCCGCACCTGTTGCCGCTGCAGCGCCTGCGCCTGTGGCTGCACCCGTGGCTGCTGCAGCGCCTGCTGCATCAGGCCCCCTGCAAGTGCATGTGCCCAACATTGGCGACTTCAAAGACGTGGTCGTCATCGAAGTCATGGTCAAGCCTGGCGACACCATCAAGGTCGAGCAGTCGCTGATCACCGTCGAGTCCGACAAGGCCTCGATGGAAATCCCTTCATCACACGCTGGCGTGCTCAAAGAGCTCAAAGTCAAAGTGGGCGACACGGTCAACATCGGTGACCTGCTGGCCATTTTGGAAGGCACCGTGGCGGTTGCTGCGCCTGTGGCGGCAGCGGTTGCTGCGGCTCCTGCGGCTTCTGTAGCTGTGGCATCGGTACCCGCTGCTGCGCCAGCCACTGTGGCCGCAGTCGTTGCTGCAGTGACAGCACCTGCCCACACCCCCGGCGGCACCACGCTGGGCTTGCCCCACGCGTCACCCTCGGTGCGCAAATTTGCTCGCGAACTGGGTGTGCCTCTCGCAGAAGTCAAAGGATCGGGCCTCAAAGGCCGGATCACCGAGGCCGATGTGCAAGCCTTCACCCAGGCCGTCATGTCGGGTGCTGCCCAAACCAAGGCGCAAGCGGCCAAAGCCCCAGCGGCTTCTGGCGGTGGCGGCTCCGAGCTGGGCTTGATCCCATGGCCCAAGGTCGACTTTGCCAAGTTCGGCCCCATCGAGCGTAAAGAGATGGGCCGCATCAAGAAGATCAGCGGTGCCAACCTGCTGCGCAACGCGATCATGATTCCGGCCGTCACCAACCACGACGATGCCGACATCACCGACCTCGAAGCCTTCCGCGTCTCTACCAATAAGGAGAACGAGAAGAGCGGCGTGAAGGTCACGATGCTGGCCTTCTTGATCAAGGCCTGTGTGGCCGCGCTTAAGAAATACCCCGAGTTCAACAGTTCGTTGGATGGCGATGCCATCGTCTACAAAAACTACTGGCACATCGGCTTTGCCGCTGACACGCCCAATGGTTTGATGGTGCCGGTCATCCGCGACTGCGACAAAAAGGGCGTGCTGCAAATCAGCCAGGAAATGGGCGAATTGGCCAAGAAAGCGCGCGACGGCAAACTCAGCCCCGCTGAAATGTCCGGCGCCACCTTCACCATCTCCAGCCTCGGCGGCATAGGTGGCAAGTACTTCACGCCCATCATCAACGCGCCCGAAGTGGCCATCTTGGGTGTGTGCAAGAGCACCATGGAACCCGTGTGGGACGGCAAGCAATTTGTACCCCGCCTGATGCTGCCTCTGAGCTTGACGTGGGACCACCGCGTCATCGATGGGGCCGCAGCAGCACGCTTCAACGCGTTCCTCGGTCAAATCCTCAGCGACTTCCGTCGGGTATTACTCTAATCCTTGGGGGCGGACCCAAGCGCAGCTTTGCTCGGCCCCCAACCTCTTGAGAAGAACATGGCACTCATAGATATTCAAGTCCCCGACATCGGCGACTTCGACGAAGTCACCGTGATCGAGTTGATGGTCAAGGTGGGCGACACCGTCAAATCCGATCAAAGTCTGATCACCGTGGAAAGCGACAAAGCCTCCATGGAAATTCCTTGCAGCCACGGTGGCGTGGTCAAGGAACTTAAGGTCAAGATCGGCGATAAGGTCAAACAAGGGTCGGTGGTGTTGGTGCTGGAAGGCGAGGGCGCTGCGGCGGTCCCAGCCTTTGCGCCTGCTCCTGCGGCCGCTCTTGTGGCTTCCGCTGCTGCACCCGTTGCAGCGACCCCCGCGCCTGTGGCCTCCAGCTTCGGCGGCTCGGCCGACATCGAATGCGATGTGCTCGTAATCGGCGGTGGGCCCGGTGGTTATTCGGCAGCCTTCCGTGCGGCTGACCTCGGCTTGAACGTGGTCATCGTGGAGCGCTACCCCACTTTGGGTGGTGTGTGTTTGAACGTGGGTTGCATCCCGTCTAAAGCGCTGTTGCACGTCGCAGCGGTGATGGACGAAGTGGCCCACATGGCTGACCTCGGCGTGGATTTCGGCAAGCCGGTGGTCAACATCGACAAGCTGCGCGGCCACAAAGAAAAAGTCATCGGCAAACTCACTGGCGGCTTGGCTGCCATGGCCAAGATGCGCAAGGTGACTACCGTGCGCGGTTTGGGTCAGTTCGTGGGTGCGAATCACCTCGAAGTGTCGGAGACCACCGGCACTGCACAAGAACAAAACGGCAGCAAAAAAGTGATCGCGTTCAAGAGCGCCATCATCGCTGCCGGTTCACAAGCCGTGCGTTTGCCTTTCATGCCCAACGATCCACGCGTGGTCGATAGCACCGGCGCTTTGGAACTCAAAGAAGTGCCCAAGCGCATGCTGATTTTGGGCGGCGGCATCATCGGCCTGGAAATGGGCACCGTTTACAGCACGCTGGGCGCACGCCTGGATGTGGTGGAAATGATGGACGGCCTGATGCAAGGCGCTGACCGCGACTTGGTCAAGGTCTGGCAAAAGATGAACGCCAAGCGCTTTGACAACATCATGCTCAAGACCAAGACGGTGGGTGCACGCGCTTTGCCCGAAGGCATTGAGGTCACGTTCGAGAGCGCCGAGCCCGGTGGTACGGCGCCCGTGCCTCAGGTGTACGACCTCGTGTTGCAAGCTGTGGGCCGCACGCCCAACGGCAAAAAACTCGCCGCTGAAAAAGCAGGCGTGGCAGTAACCGACCGTGGTTTCATCAACGTCGACATTCAAATGCGCACCAACGTGCCGCACATCTTCGCCATTGGCGACATCGTGGGCCAGCCCATGTTGGCGCACAAGGCGGTGCACGAAGCCCATGTGGCGGCCGAAGTCATTGCGGGCGAACTGCAAGGCAACAAAGAACTGGCTGCTGCTGCGTTCAACGCACGCGTCATCCCCAGCGTGGCCT
>CAJBLW010000178.1 GCA_903953985.1 uncultured Burkholderiales bacterium | reverse complement strand
TTCCCGGCAAAAATTTCATGGCGCTGGAATTGCCCAACGCCAAGCGCCAGTCGATTAAGCTGAGCGAGATCCTGGGCTCTCAGGTCTACAACGAAGCCAAGTCCATGTTGACCATGGGCTTGGGCAAGGACATCATCGGCAACCCTGTGGTGGCCGATCTGGCCAAGATGCCGCATGTGCTGGTGGCGGGCACCACGGGTTCTGGCAAGTCGGTCGGTATCAACGCCATGATCCTGTCCCTGCTCTACAAAGCCGAGGCGCATGATGTGCGCCTTTTGATGATCGACCCCAAGATGCTGGAGATGTCGGTCTATGAAGGCATTCCGCACCTGCTGGCCCCGGTGGTGACCGACATGCGCCAAGCTGCCAACGGTCTGAACTGGTGTGTGGGTGAGATGGAAAAGCGCTACAAGTTGATGAGCAAAATGGGCGTGCGCAACCTGGCCGGTTATAACCAGAAAATTGATGATGCCACCGCCCGCGAAGAGTTCATCTACAACCCCTTCAGCCTCACGCCGGACGATCCCGAACCGCTCAAGCGCCTGCCGCATATCGTGGTGGTGATCGACGAGTTGGCCGACCTGATGATGGTGGTGGGCAAGAAAATCGAAGAGCTGATTGCCCGCCTGGCCCAGAAAGCCCGTGCGGCGGGTATCCACTTAATTTTGGCCACTCAGCGTCCCAGCGTGGACGTGATCACCGGCCTCATCAAGGCCAACATCCCGACCCGCATCGCCTTCCAGGTGTCCAGCAAAATCGACAGCCGCACCATCCTGGACCAAATGGGGGCCGAAGCTTTGTTGGGCATGGGCGACATGCTGTACATGCCTTCGGGCACAGGATTTCCGATCCGGGTGCATGGCGCTTTTGTGAGTGACGAAGAAGTGCACCGCGTGGTGAATTACCTCAAGAGCCAGGGTGAGGCTGATTACGTCGAAGGCGTGCTCGAAGGCGGCACCACGGACGACGATGGCGGCATGCTGGGCGAGGGTGACAACGCCGAAAAAGACCCGATGTATGACCAAGCCGTGGAAGTGGTGCTGAAGAACCGCAAGGCCAGCATCTCACTGGTGCAGCGCCACCTCAAGATTGGCTACAACCGCGCCGCGCGCTTGGTGGAAGACATGGAAAAAGCCGGACTGGTCAGCGCCATGAGCGGCAGTGGCCAGCGCGAAATTTTGGTGCCCGCAAGGACAGAGTGAATCGAATGAAAAACAATCTTGGGCAGCGCCGCAAGGTGCTGGGTTGGGGCGGCAGGACTGCGTTGGCCGTTGCGGTGTGGGCTTTGGCCCTGCCAGCACAGGCCGACAGCGTGGACTTATTGGCCCAGTTCATGAAGCAAGCACGCAGTGGTCGTGCCGACTTCACCCAGGTCGTCACCTCGCCGACCAGGGCGGGGCAGGTGGCGAGAACCAAGACATCGAGTGGTCGATTCGAGTTTCAACGGCCAGGCAAGTTCCGCTTTGATTACCGCAAGCCCTTTTTGCAAACCTTGGTGGCCGATGGTCAGACCCTGTGGTTGCACGATGTGGACCTGAACCAGGTCACGGCGCGCCCACAGTCTCAGGTGCTGGGGGCTACCCCCGCCGCGTTGTTGACAGCGGCCGCCGATTTGCAGGCCCTCAAAGCCGATTTCCAGTTCACACCCGAGCCGGTTCAGGATGGCCTGCAGTGGGTGCGTGTGACGCCCGTGCAGCGTGAGGGCCCTATCCGCTCGGTCATGGTCGGCTTGCGTGTCAGCGCTGCTGGACCCGAGTTGGCGGTGCTGGACGTGCAAGACAGCCTCGGTCAGCGCTCTTTGCTGAGCTTCTCCGCCTTCGAACTCAATCCGGCTTTGCCCGCCAGTACCTTCGCCTTCAAGCCCCCGGCGGGTGCCGACGTGATCAAACCTTGAGGCGGGCTGGGCTCGTGTCATGAAACCTGCTCCCATGTCGCCCCAGGCGCCTCTGGCCGAGCGCTTGCGCCCGCGCCACTTGGGTGAGGTGATTGGTCAGCAGCATTTGTTGGGCGAAGGCATGGCCTTGCGCTTGGCGTTCGAGTCAGGCCAACCGCACAGCTGCATTTTGTGGGGCCCGCCTGGCGTGGGGAAAACCACCATCGCACGTTTGATGGCCGATGCGTTTGAGGCGCAATTTTTGAGCATCAGTGCGGTGCTGGGGGGCATCAAAGACATCCGCGAAGCCGTGGAGAAAGCCGAAGCCGCCCGCACGGGCTTGGAGCCCCAACGCACCATCATGTTTGTGGACGAGGTGCACCGCTTCAACAAAAGCCAGCAAGACGCTTTTTTGCCGCATGTCGAAAGTGGGCTGTTCACCTTCATCGGAGCCACCACCGAAAACCCTTCTTTTGAGGTCAACTCGGCCTTGCTCTCCCGGGCGGCCGTGTACGTGCTTCAGCCCCTTTCCGAGGACGACTTGCAGCACATCGTGGTGCGGGCCCAGGGCATCCAGGCCATTCCCGCCATCGATCCAGAGGCGCTGGCCCGCTTGTTGGCCTATGCTGACGGCGATGCTAGGCGTTTGCTCAACACGCTGGAAACCCTGGACATGGCGGCCCAGCAAGAAAGTATCGACCCGGAGACCGACGCTTGGCTGATGCGGGAGTAGGGCGAGCGAAAGCGCCGTTACGACAAAGGCGGCGAGCAGTTCTACGACACCATCAGCGCGCTGCACAAATCGGTGCGAGGCTCGGACCCGGATGCTG
>CAJBLW010000177.1 GCA_903953985.1 uncultured Burkholderiales bacterium | reverse complement strand
TTGTTTCTTAATTGGTTGGGGACAGAGCTAAAGATCTGTCCCGCAAAGTCATTCAGATTGGGACAGAGCTAAAGATCTGTCCCGCAAAGTCATTCAGATTGGGACAGAGCTAAAGATCTGTCCCGCAAAGTCATTAATCTTCCGTGTGCATCAAGGACAGGCCAATCGCACCGCGGCGGCGCAACCAGGGGCTGGGGCGATAACGGGGGTCTCCATAAACTGTTTGCAGGTTGAACAGCACTTCCAGGATGCTGTCGGGCCCCAAGAGGTTGCCCATGGCCAAGGGGCCCATGGGGTAGGCCAGTCCCAGGGTGACGGCTGTTTCCAGATCTTGTGGGCTGCAGATGCGTTGCTGGCACATGTCCGACGCGATGTTGACGATGGACGCCACCACGCGTTGGGTGACAAAACCCCCGCTGTCGCGGATGACCGAGACGGCTTTGCCGTCTCGGGCAAACAAGGCATGGGCCGCATCGCGCATGTCGATGCGCGTGGCCGGGTTGGTGGCCAGCACGCGCCGCTTGGTGGAAGTGTCCTCAAACAGCATGTCGATGCCTACGGTGCGGGCCGGGTCCAGCCGTTCAACCACGGCCACGGTGGTGATGTCAAAGCCCAGCGGAGCGACGAGGGTCAGCGCATCGGGTGAGGGCGATGCACCGGTTTCGATTTAGGCACCCAGGTCCTTGAGCAGTTGCAACAGTTCCATGCGGCGGGCTGCGCGGGGCGAGACCCAAACAGGTGGGATGCTGTCCACCACAGGCACCGATGGTTCGGCGGGCACTTGTGCTGCGCCATCCACGTATTTGTAAAAGCCTTCGCCCACTTTTTTCCCGACCACACCCCCTGCCAAGCGCTGGGCGGTGATGACGTTGGGGCGGTAGCGTGGCTCTTCGTAGTACTGGTGGTAAATCGCTTCGATGACGTGGTGCGACACGTCCAGGGCTGTCAGGTCAAACAGCTCGAAGGGACCCAGTTTGAAGCCCACCTGATCGCGCAGGATGCGGTCGATGGTGGCGAAGTCGGCAATGCCTTCGCTCACAATGCGCAGCGCTTCGGTGCCATAACCGCGACCCGCGTGGTTGACGATGAAACCCGGCGTGTCTTGTGCTTGGACGGGTGTGTGGCCCATTTGGCGTGCAAATTCGGTCAGGCGTTGGCAAACAGCGGGGTCTGTTTTGAGGCCCGCAATCACCTCGACCACCTTCATCAGGGGGACAGGGTTGAAGAAGTGGTAGCCTGCAAACTGGGCTGGCCGCTGCAAGGCGGCGGCAATGGCCGTGACCGAGAGCGACGAGGTGTTGGTGACCAATACGGCGCTGGGTGTCAGTACTTTTTCTAGATCGGTGAACAGGCTTTTCTTGATGTCGAGCCTTTCGACGATGGCTTCGACCACCAACTCGCACTCGGCCAGGTCTTGCAGGCTGGCAGCGCCCAGGAGGCGGCTTTTGTAGCCTGCCACGGCTTCGGCGCTCAAGCGGCCTTTTTCTTGCAACTTGTCCCATTGCTGGAACACCGCATCGCGGGCTTTTTGAATGGCTTCGGCTTGTGTGTCGAAAAGCCAGACCTGGCTGCCTGCTTGCGCGGCGATTTGGGCAATGCCCCGGCCCATGGCGCCGGCGCCGATGATGGCAACTTTGGAAAATGAAAGAGTCATGTTGGAAGTATGAATACAAGGCGCAAGGCCTGGTCAAAAAACGTGTTGATTCGCTGTGCGAATGGACATGTGGGCCGGACAGTAAGCGCCGATTATGTCCTCAGTCATTGCGACTTGGGCCAAGCTGTTCAGCGTCGAACCTGCAATGCCCCCGGATTGACGATGTTGGTCGGCGTGCCTTTGATGAAGTTGACGACGTTGTCAAAAGCTGATCCAAAATACATTTCATAACTGTCTTTTTCGACATAACCAATATGAGGCGTGCATATGCAGTTTTCTAGCCGCAGCAAGGCTGAGCCTTGCAAAATCGGCTCGGATTCAAACACGTCGACTGCCGCCATACCGGGTCTGCCCCGGTTGAGGGCTCCAATCAGGGCGTTGGTTTCGATCAGTTCGGCACGCGAGGTGTTGACCAGCAAGGCCGTGGGTTTCATGAGCCCCAAGTCATCGCTGGTGACGATGCCAGTGGTGGTTTCAGTCAACCTCAGGTGCAAGGTCAGCACATCCGTGGTCTGAAAAAAAGTTTCCCGACTGGTGGCCGCAGCATGCCCGTCCTTGACCGCGCGCACGCGAGATTCGTCGCTTCCCCAGATCTGCACATGCATGCCGAAAGCTTTGCCGAAGCCAGCCACCAGTTGGCCGATTTTGCCGTAGCCCCAGATGCCCAGAGTTTTGCCTTTGAGCACTGTGCCCATGCCAAAGTTGACCGGCATCGAGCTGGACTTGAGTCCCGATTGCTGCCATGCACCGTGTTTGAGGCTGCTGATGTATTGAGGCAACCTTCGGGTGGCCGCCATGACCAGGGCCCAGGTGAGTTCAGCCGGGGCAGTGGGCGAGCCCACACCTTCGGCCACGGCCACGCCGCGCTCGGTGCAGGCCGCCAAGTCGATGTGGTGGCCCACCCGGCCGGTTTGGGCGATCATTTTGAGCCGGGGCAGCTTCTCGATCAGGGCGCGGTTCAAACCCGTGCGTTCGCGGATCAAGACAATCACATCGGCGTCTTTGAGCCTAACCGACAACTGGCCAATGCCTTTGACCGTGTTGGTGTAGACCTTGGCTGGGTAGTTCTCGAGTTTGGCTGCGCAGTCGAGTTTGCGGACGACATCCTGGTAGTCATCAAGGATCACAATGTTCATGCCCGACATTGTGCCTTGTCACGTGACTGACTTTCGCCAATCCGGCACATATGAGTGATGCTTTGATGCGTGCGGTTGTGACTCGATTGATGCCACAGCAACCCAAACTTGGATCTTGCGGGCTGTTTGTGGCACAGGCCTGCGGTCAGCCTCCGGAATGTCGGTGCCGTGCTTCTATGGCCACCAGCCGATCGAGTTCGGCGCAGACGTCGGCCATGCGTCCGGAGATCACCATACGTCCCGCCCCGGTTGTTTGTTGACCACTTTCATGGACACGCAGGACGCGCAGGCTAGGTTGGCGTTTGGCCAATGTCGTCTTGCCTTGGGATGGCATGGCACAAGGTGCGGACCGAATGGCCCATTCGGGGTGCGGGCGTACAGGCTGTCTTTTGGACAAAGCCTGTACTGGGGTGCCGGTGGAGAAGGAGGTCAGGTTCTTGAACAGACCTGAAAGGGCAAGCAGAGCGATTCCCATGTGAAACCTTTCAAAAGCATGGAGGTTGGACACAGGCAGGATTGTTGGAGGAAGTCGTCGGATTCAGGGCTGATAAACAGCGCCCGCCACCTGAGGCCGCGACTGAAAAATGTCACATGACGAAGCTGTTGCGGATCAGGCCCACGGCCAGGCCTTCAATGTCAAAGGGCTCGCCGGGGTGGACCACAATGGTCGGGTAGTCGGGGTTTTCGGGCAGCAGTTCGATGCCGGAGGCGGTTTTGTGCAAGCGTTTGACCGTGACTTCGTCACCCAGGCGGGCCACCACGATCTGCCCGTTGCGCACTTCCTTGGTGGATTTGACGGCCAACAGGTCGCCGTCCATGATGCCGGCATCCCGCATGGACATGCCACGAACCCGCAGCAGGTAGTCAGGTTGCTGGGCAAACAGACTGCTTTCGAGCTGGTAGGTCCGGTCGACGTGTTCTTGCGCCAGGATGGGCGAGCCCGCAGCCACTCGCCCCACCAAGGGCAGACACAGCTGCCCCAGGCCGGGCAAGCTGAGGCTGAACAAATCAGAAGGCGCGCGTGGGTGGTTGCGCGAGCTGCCTTTGAGGCGAATGCCACGCGAGGTGCCGCTGACCAATTCGATCGCGCCCTTGCGAGCGAGGGCTTTGAGGTGCTCTTCTGCAGCGTTGGGTGATTTGAAACCCAGAACGCTGGCGATTTCGGCGCGGGTAGGGGGTGCGCCGGTGTTGGAAATGGTGTTCTGGATCAGTTCCAGAATTTCTTGTTGGCGTGCGGTCAGTTTGGGGCTGTCGGTCATGGCGGTCTCCTGGTGGGGATTTGGGCTGTTTTTTCATCCAGTGACTGTATTTTTAAACAGTTTTCTTGGTTATGCAAGCTTGCCATGAAAAAAAGCCTGAAATTGGACCTGAACTGGTGAAGCCGAGGTGAAACCGTTGTGGAAGCACCGAGGGTCTTTCACGGTAAAGCACAGATGTAGGTCACAGTGCCCGATCAGCTCGAGGCAGTAGCCAGCCAGCCGATGTGCTCAGCGCCTCGATGTGTCGTCCGCCAACAACAAAGCCCCTGAAAAGGGGCTTGTCGTGTCAGTGCAGACTGACGGCTAAGCGCCGTGGATTATTGGGCCAGGGCGGCAAATGCGCGCGCTGTGATGTCTTCCACGCTGCCTGTACCGCTGATGGCGCGGTACTTGGGCGCAGAGGAGGCATCGGCCTGGGCCCAGTTGGAATAGTAGTCCACCAGGGGGCGGGTCTGGTCGCTGTAGACCTGAAGACGCTTCTTGACGGTTTCTTCTTGGTCGTCCGCACGTTGCACCAGGGGCTCCCCGGTCACATCGTCCACACCAGCCACTTTTGGCGGATTGAACTTCACGTGGTAGGTGCGGCCAGAGGCGGGATGTGAGCGGCGGCCGCTCATGCGTTCGATGATGGCTTCAAAGGGCACGTCGATTTCGAGCACGTAGTCGAGTTTGACGCCGGCAGCTTTCATGGCGTCGGCCTGGGGGATGGTGCGGGGGAAACCGTCAAACAGGAAGCCGTTGGCGCAGTCGGTCTGGGCGATGCGTTCCTTGACCAGGTTGATGATCAGGTCGTCGCTGACCAGCCCGCCCGATTCCATGACGGCTTTGGCTTGCAGACCCAGCGCAGTACCGGCCTTGACGGCAGCTCGAAGCATGTCGCCAGTCGAAATTTGGGGAATGTCGTATTTTTGGCAAATGAAAGTGGCTTGGGTGCCTTTGCCTGCGCCGGGTGCGCCCAACAAAATCAGTCTCATGGAAGTTCCTTATCGCTTGTCATGGAGTGGGTCCGCCAAGCCTCGAAGGGGCCCATGGTGCGGCAGACAACTGCAGTGAGAATATCACGCGAGGCTCAAAACAGGCTTACGCCCCGATCGCGGCGCGAACGCGTTCCAAATCTTCTAGGGTGTCCACTCCCTGGCCGGGGGCTTGGTCGGTGGTGTAAACGGCAATGCGGTGTCCGTGCCACAGGGCGCGCAGCTGTTCCAGAGACTCCAGCTGCTCAATGGGGGCCGGAGGCAATAGGGGGAATTGGGCCAAAAAATTGGCGCGGTAGGCGTAAATGCCCACATGTCGCAGGGGTGGCGGGCTGGGCAGTAGGGTGAAGGGTTCGTGGTCCTTGCTCAAGTTAGGAGCGGCACTTTGCCCATCACGCCACCAGGGAATGGGTGCACGACTGAAATAAAGGGCCATCTGACGGGCGTCCGTGACCACCTTGACCACATTTGGATTACAGAAGTCGTTCAGCAGGGTGATGGCGTGGGCCGCTGTGCTCATGCTGGCCTCCGGCCGGTCGATGAGCAGTTGCGCCACTTGGTCAATCAGTGCGGGTTCGATCAGTGGCTCGTCGCCTTGCACGTTGACCACCACGGCCTCATGGCTCAAGCCCAACAGCTGGCAAGCTTCGGCCAGGCGGTCGCTGCCACTGAGATGGTCTTGGCGGGTCAGGAGCGCCTGCACCCCGTGGGCCGAGCAGGCGGCCACGATGCGTTCGTCATCGGCCGCCACCACCACTTGTCGGGCGTTTGAAAGCATGGCGCGCTGGGCGACCCGCACGACCATGGGCAGTCCGGCGATGTCGGCCAGGGGTTTGTTCGGCAGGCGACTTGACGCCATGCGCGCGGGAATCAGGACGCTGAAGTTGCCGTCGGGAAGGGTCTGACGCATGCTTGGACTTTCAAAGCGGGGGACGCAAAGCAGCCAGTTTTTCGATTTCCTCGTCACTCAAGGTGCGCGCTTCATTTTCGAGCAGGATGGGAATGCCCTTACGCACGGGATAAGCCAGGCGAGCGCTGCGCGAGAGCAGCTCCTGGGTCTTGCGGTCAAAATCAAGCGGTCCTTTGGTGACCGGGCAGACCAGCAGTTCAAGCAGTTTGGTGTCCATGGAGCAATGATAACGGCGCAAGGCTAGCCGGTCAGTGGTTTTGGCTGTCCAGTCGGGTCGTTTCAGCGAAACGATTTGTCAGCAAGGCACTGGTCCAGCGCCTGCCAAAACGCAGATTCGGGCGTCAGCACCAAGGGTACGGCTAAAGCCTCAGGCTGGTGCAGCCAGAGTTTTGCCGCGTCTTTTTCTGTGCACAGCAAGAGGCGACCTGATGGATTTGGCGACCCGTCTGCGTAGTCAAAATGGTCGGGTAAAGCAGTAGTGTGCTGCAGTTGCAGACCGACTGCGCGCAGCATGGCAAAAAACGCCTCGGGGCGGGCGAGACCGGCCACCGCATCGACAGGCTGACCGATCAGGCTGGTCAAGGCCAGGCTGCGGCCTTGAGCGTCATGCGCCAGTGGGGCCAATTGACGCTGCGCCTGAAAACCGCCCGTCAAGCCATTGGTTCCTGTGTGCAGCAGCAAGTCCACCGACCGGGGCCAGGGCTCGCGTAAAGGCCCGGCCGGCAGCAGCCAGCCGTTGCCCACGCCGCGATCGTCCATGACGCAGATTTCCAGGTCCCGAGCCAAGGCCCAGTGTTGCAGACCGTCGTCGCACACCAATACATTGACTTCGGGGTGCGCTTGCAACAAGGCACGACCGGCCTCAGCACGGAGGGTCGCTACCCACACGGGGGCACCGGTTTTTTGATGAATCAGCAAGGGCTCATCCCCTACCTCGCTGGGCAAGCTGCCGGGCGAGACGCCACGGATGTCATTGAACACGCGGCCATGGCCACGTGAAATCACACCTGCATTCCAGCCCTGCTGCTGTAGATGTTTCACCACGGCGATGGTGAGTGGCGTTTTGCCGGCACCGCCGGCCACCACATTGCCCACCACAATCACCGGCACCGGCAGTCGATGCGCATGACGCCAGCCCCGGCGCCAGAGCAGGGCTCGGGTCCAGAGTAAAGCTGCATGGAGAAGCGCCACGGGACGCAGCAGCCAAGCGATCAAACCCCGAGAAGTCCAGATCCGTGGCAATTGCTGGTGCAGCCAGGCGGACAGGCGCATGGGTGTTAGGAGCCCGAGGACTCTGAAGATTGGGTGGCGAAGGTGATTTGCGACAGCCCCGTGCGGCGAGCCGCTTCCATGGCATTGACCACCGATTGGTGACTGGCCTGTGCATCAGCGCTGATCACCAAGGTCGCCTCTTTGGAGGTCAATGGCCCCAAAACGGCAGCCAAAGCGCCCACCGAGGTGCCATCAATGGGGGATTTGTTCACTGCATATTGGCCTTGGGCACTGACCGTGAGCACAATTTGTTGCGGCCGATCTTTTTGCTTTTGGGCATCCGCCAAGGGTAAGGTCAAGTTGATTTCGGTCAGGCGAGACCAAGTGGTGGTGAGCATCAAAAAGATGAGCACCACCAACAAAACATCGATGAATGGGATGAGGTTGATCTCGGGCTCGGCCGAGGGGGTGCGTTTGCGAAAGTTCACAGCGGACTCGTTCAGTGGCGCAGGTGGGTCAAGTGGCGGGCAAATTGTTCGCTGGCCACCTCCATCGACAAAAGCATATTGTCCACCAGTGTTCTGAAGTAGCGCCAAAACATCAGTGATGGAATGGCCACAACCAAACCAAATGCGGTGTTGTACAACGCCACTGAAATGCCGTAGGCCAGTTGGGCCGGTTGACTGCTGCCTGCAGTTTGGGCCGCGAAAATTTCGATCATCCCAATGACAGTCCCGAGCAAGCCCAGCAAAGGGGCTGCTGAAGCGATGGTTCCCAGGGCCGTCAGATAACGCTCCAGTTGCCGACCGGCCAAGCGGCCTGCCATTTCCATGTGCGCCCGGATGTCTTCATCCGAGGCGGAAGGATTTTTTTGCAGGCAGCGCAGTCCACTGGCCAGAACTGGACCTAAAACCCCATTTTTCTCAAGTTGCACAACTGCTTCTTCGAGCGCAAGACCCCGTCGACTCATTTCAAAAGCCTTTACCAAGGTTTGTGGGGGTATGACTTTGTGCTCGCGCAGCTGAAACAGTCGATCGATGATCAAGGCCAAAGCCAAAATGGAGCACAAGATCAGCGGCCAGATGGGCCATCCAGCGGCCTGAATGATGGATAACAAAACAGTTCCTTCTTTGGGAGGTAAAGTGTCAAAAGAGCATCATTATGGATGATGGCAAGCTCTTCAGGCCCGCTGCGAGCACCAAGCCAACGACCAGCCCATCGCTTGAATGGGCTGTGGATAACTTTGTGGAAAAGTTTTGGTATTTCTCTGTGTTTTCATTTTTGATGATGGATATTTATTCTTTATGTACCCATTAATAATTAAAAAAATTCAACCGAATCAAAGGCTTATCTTTTTGCCAAACCAGCGCGTTGACCATGCTGCATTGATGTGAACCTCGGTGTTGTCTGTGGACGACTGGAAGACGACGCACTTGTAGAAGACGCACTTGTCATTGGGTCTGCCGGCTGTAGGACAATCCCGGGCATGAGCCCATCAGAGATGCCTCCCCCACGCGCTTGGACCGTTTCAGCTTTGTGCCGCGCCGTGGCCGATACCCTGGATGCCCAGTTCAACCCGGTCAGCTTGCGTGGCGAAATATCAGGCTTTTCGCGCGCGGCCAGTGGGCATTGCTATTTTTCGATCAAGGACGACACCGGCCAGATCCGCTGCGCCATGTTCCGGCGTGCCGCCGGCCTGATGGACTTTGCTCCCCGTGACGGCGAATTGGTCGAGGTGCAGGGCCGTTTGGGTGTTTACGAAGCCAGGGGTGATTTGCAGTTGATCGTCGAATCCATGGAACGGGCTGGGCAGGGTGTGCTCTTTGAGCAGTTTTTGCGCCTCAAAGCCAAGCTCGAAGCTGAGGGTTTGTTTGATGTGGCGCACAAACGCACTTTGCCCGCTCAACCGCGCGCCATTGGGGTGGTGACTTCTTTGGGGGCCGCCGCTTGGCATGATGTGGTGACCGCCTTGCAGCGGCGCGTGCCACATATTCCGGTGGTGATGGCCCCAGCCTTGGTCCAGGGGGCAGGGGCTGCGGCCACGTTGGCGCTGGCCTTGCAAAATATTTACGCTTTGACGGCTGAAGATAACCCCCTTTGTCCGCCCGTGGATGTGATCTTGTTGGTGCGCGGTGGCGGTTCGATGGACGATCTGTGGGCGTTCAACGACGAAAACCTGGCTCGGGTGATTGCCCAGAGTCCTGTGCCGCTCATTTGCGGCGTGGGTCACGAGACGGATTTCACGATCGCAGATTTTGTCGCAGACGTGCGCGCTCCCACGCCCACGGCGGCTGCCGAGATAGCAGCGACAGACCGAGTTGTGGGTTTGGAGGCTTTGAGCGTGTTGGAAAACCGCTTGAATCGGGGCCTGCTGCGTCAGCAAGACCGACAAGCCCAACGTCTGGACAGCGTGGCCGCACGGTTGGGTGTGGGAATGGCGCACCAGCAAGATCGGCAAGCTCAACGCCTGAGCGCCATAGCCGCTCGCTTGAGCCGACCCCAAGCCTTGCTGGGCCAGCAACGGCAGTGGCTGGATCAACTGGCGCACCGATTGCCGGCCAGTGTGCGGAGCGGTCTGACGGACAGCGGGCACCGACTGGAGCGCCTGAATGACCGTTTGGGTTTCAGCCGGGCACAGCAGGGACAGCAACGTGTACAGCGCTTGGATCGTGCCGCATTGCGTTTGTCTTCGGTGGACCCGCACCGGGTGCTGGAGCGGGGTTACGCCTGGCTCACCGACGACCAGGGCCAGGCCCTGACCCACGCTGGGCAGTTTCAGCCAGGACAGAGCGTTCAGGCCACTTTGTCCGACGGTGTGGTGCCTTTGGTCGTTAAAGTCTGACACGCCAGCGCATTCGGACAGGGTGGGCCCGGGGCGACGATTTCTGGTACCCCGGCATGAGTAGCCCCGGTCCCACTCTGTCAGAACGCACCGCAAACACGGCAGTGACCCTGAATACGGTAAGGGGCATCGCGCTCCCCTAAAATACCGGAAAGACTTTTTCAACCCGCATCAACACAAGGATCCCTCATGGAACACACTTTGCCCGCACTGCCTTACGCCATCGACGCTTTGGCACCTCACTACAGCCAAGAAACCTTGGAGTTTCACCACGGCAAGCACCACAACGCTTATGTCGTGAACTTGAACAACCTGCAAAAAGGCACTGAGTTCGAAGGCATGGCCCTGGAAGAGATCATCAAAAAATCCAGCGGTGGCATCTACAACAACGCAGCACAGATCTGGAACCACACTTTCTTCTGGAACTGCATGAAGCCCAACGGCGGCGGCGAACCCACAGGCGCATTGGCCACTGCCATCAACGCCAAGTTCGGCAGCTACGCCGCTTTCAAAGAAGCCTTCGTCAAGAGCGCCGTGGGCAACTTCGGCTCCGGCTGGACATGGCTTGTGAAGAAAGCCGACGGCTCAGTCGACATCGTCAACATGGGCGCTGCTGGCACCCCCCTGACCACAGGCGACACCGCCTTGCTCACGGTGGACGTGTGGGAGCATGCCTACTACATCGACTACCGCAACATGCGCCCCAAGTTCGTTGAGACTTTCCTCGACAAGCTGGTGAACTGGTCGTTTGCTGAGAAGAACTTCGGCTGATCGAGGTTTTATCCAAGTCAAAAAGCCCGCTGATGCGGGCTATTTTCATGGTGTCGATCAGCAGTGAGATGTCGGACCAGAAAGCGCCGAAATTGAACAGCAGACCACTGAGCTGAGAACGGGGCAGGGCGGGGCGCCGATTTCTGGTACCCCAGCATGAGGTGCCCAGCCCCGCCCCGTTCTCAGCGGACTTTGCACAAGCAAGCAAGTCAGCGAATCATCATCCCGCCATCGGCCACCACGGTCTGGCCCGTCACGTAATTGGCCGCTGGGCTCGCTAAAAACACCGCAATGCCCCCAATGTCATCCGCTTCACCCATGCGGCGCAGTGGGGCCTGACTGTTGTACTTGGCGCTGAGCAACGGGTCTTCGTGCAAGGCTTTGGCAAAGTCGGTCTTGATCAGGCCTGGCGCGATGCAATTGACCCGGATATTGTCCGGTCCCCATTCCACTGCCAGGTTGCGCGCCAATTGCATGTCGGCCGCTTTGGACAGGTTGTAAGCCCCAATAACCGAGGAGCCATGCAGCCCGCCAATGGACGACACGATCACGATGGCCCCGTCTTTTTGGGCCTTCATGTCGGGGTAGACCAGGTTGCATAACCAGGCGTTAGACAACACGTTGTTGCGCATGACCTTGTCAAACACTTCGTCGCTCATGCCCGTAGCCGGCCCGTAATAGGGGTTGGTGGCCGCGTTGCACACCAGGATGTCGATAACCCCCCAGGTCTGGCGGGTTTGCGCGATCAGATTTTCCAGCTGCTCCTTGCTTGAAATGCTCGCGGTCAGGGCCATGGCCTCGCCGCCAAAGGACTGAATTTCTTTCACCACCGCTTCGCAGGCGTCAAGCTTGCGGCTGGACACCACCACCTTGGCGCCTGCTTTGGCCAGTTGGTGTGCGATGGATCGGCCGATGCCCCGGCTGGAACCTGTGACGACGGCGACTTTGTTTTTCAGATTGAACAAGGACATAAAAAAGCTCCAAGGTGAATGGGCTTGAGTTTGCCCAGCGGTGGTGCAGATGTCTGTCTTGCGGGCGTCAGCCTGCTAGCCAAACGGTGTGCTGGCATGGGTCACAATCAGCTCGTATGAATCAACTTTAATGAGGTTCGTGTGGAGCAAATCGATGCAGTCGTGATCGGTGCCGGCGTGGTTGGCCTGGCCGTGGGCCGTGCGTTGGCCTTGTCAGGTCAGGAAGTGATGCTCCTGGAGTCGGAAAACGCCATTGGTACAGGCACCAGCTCGCGCAACAGCGAAGTCATCCACGCGGGCATTTACTACCCGGCGGGTTCGCTCAAGGCGCGGCTGTGCGTGCAGGGCAAGGCCATGCTCTATGCCTATTGCGCCGAGCGAGGTGTGGCGCATCAGCGTTTGGGCAAACTGATCGTGGCCACATCATCAGAGCAGGTCAAGGACCTGGACGGCATCATCGCCAAGGCAGCGGCCAACGGCGTGCACGACCTGCAAAAACTCACGGCTGCCCAAGCGAAGGCGCTTGAGCCGGCGTTGGCCTGCGAGGCCGCATTGCTTTCGCCCAGCACCGGCGTGGTGGACAGCCACGGCTACATGCTCGCATTGCAAGGCGACATGGAAAACGCGGGCGGCTTGCTGGCGCTGGTCTCCCCCGTGCAGCACATCGGCGTGCGCCAAGGCACGGTCAGCCACCCGATTCGGGTGTGCACACAAGACGGTACCGAGCTGGCGTGCAAGGTGCTGGTCAACGCCGCAGGGCTGAGCGCCGTGGCAATCGCGCGGGGAATGGATGGGTTGGACCACAACCTGCTGGCGCAAGCGTTTCCCCTGGCCTACTTCGCCAAAGGCAACTACTTCACGCTGGCGGGCAGGGCACCCTTCTCCCGATTGATCTACCCCGTGCCCGAAAAGGCTGGGTTGGGGGTGCACTTGACGCTTGATTTGGGTGGGCAAGCCAAGTTCGGTCCGGACGTGCAATGGGTCGAAGACCCCGCCGACCTGCAGGTTGATCCGCGTCGGGGCGATGCTTTTTATGCCGAGGTGCGCAAATACTGGCCTGCCCTGCAAGACGGGGCCTTACTGCCTGGTTATGCCGGCATGCGCCCCAAGATCAACGCACCGCACGAAGCAGCAGCCGACTTCATGATTCAAGGCCCAGCCGAGCACGGCGTGCCCGGTCTGGTGAACCTGCTGGGCATCGAGTCGCCGGGCTTGACCAGCTCGCTGGCGATTGCCCAAGAGGTCTGCGTTCGTCTGGATTGAGGCCATCGTGGTCAACCGCTAGCCCTCCATGCACCCTTCGCCTTCATTTTTTCAGCGTTTATTTCTGCGGGTAGAAACCGCGCTTTTGCGCCATGGCACTGAGCCAAAAACCATCTTTTTCCTGGCAGTTTTTTCGGTATTGGATGGGTTCCTGCCCATGTTGCCCGCAGAAATGTTTGTGCTGGCCTTGTGTGTTTTTCAGCCGAAAAGAGGCCCACTTATTGTGCTGTTGTTTGCAGCAGCTTCAACATTGAGTGCTTTTTTGCTGGCCTTGGGCATGGGGACGCTGACGGCATCTGCCGAATCGATGAGCCAAAAGCTGATGGGGTCACAAGGGCCGCAAGTCTTGGCCATGCTGCGAGACTGGGGGCCTGTCTGCATGGTGTTTTTCTCGGTCTTTCCGGACTCTCCGCGTTCCGCCATCGCGCTGTTCGCGTTGAGTGGTGTGTCCCCCGAGTCGATCGCTGGCATGGTGTTCATCGGCAAACTGATGCTCTACAACGTGCTGTTGTTGTTGATCCACCACTTGCCCTCGAGGGTGGGGCGTTGGCGCGGTGCAGGGCCATTCTGGGTGAGGTGGTCACAGCGCCGTGCGAGCCGCTTTGTGGCCTATTGCCGACGAATCCGCTGGCGAGCAAGGTGTCTCAACCAAGGCAATTGAGCACCCCAAGCGCATT
>CAJBLW010000176.1 GCA_903953985.1 uncultured Burkholderiales bacterium | reverse complement strand
TTCGTCAAAACCTTCTTCACGAGCGGTCTTGGCCATACCTGGGTACATGTCGGTGTACTCGTGGGTTTCGCCAGCCACAGCAGAAGCCAGGTTGTCGCGGGTCGAGCCAATCGGCATGCCGGTGGCTGGGTCGCCGGATTGCTCCAGGAACTCCAGGTGACCGTGGGCGTGACCTGTTTCACCTTCAGCAGTGGAACGGAACAGGGCTGCCACGTCGTTCTGACCTTCAACGTCCGCTTTGTTCGCGAAGTACAAATAGCGACGGTTGGCCTGGGATTCGCCTGCGAAGGCGTCTTTCAGGCATTGTTCCGTGCGCGAGCCTTTGAGTGCTGCCATGGATATCTCCTAGTGGGTTTAAACGTGAGGTTGCCCTGGCAAAATCGCCAGAGACGACTAAGGTTAACTCTGTACCACCCAGTCTGCCCAATAGATTGATGCAATGGCATTGATTGACCAATGCTATTGAACGACTCATTTGATAAATATCTACTAATCAGGCATGCCCTGTCTTTGTGCGAGGGAGCCCACGGGTGACAATCCCGGAAACCAGGTTTGACAGACACAGTTACGGCTTGAATGGCTGGGTAAAATCAGCGCTTCGGGCCACACAAGGTCCCATGCGGCATCTGCTGAGCTGCCGTTTTTTTTGCAAAGTCCGCCATGAGCAACGCCCCTGCCACCCCCATCGAACAACCCGGCTTGAACAGCCTGTCCAAATCGTTCGAACCTGCAGCCCTGGAAGCCCATTGGGGCCCCGAGTGGGAAAAACGCGGCTATGGCGTAGCCGGCTTCCGCGGCACTGGCACTCCTGCATTCGACGCACCGGCTTTTGCGATCCAACTGCCCCCACCCAACGTGACCGGCACCTTGCACATGGGCCACGCCTTCAACCAGACCATCATGGACTCGTTGACCCGTTACCACCGCATGCTGGGCCACAACACCGCCTGGATTCCAGGCACCGACCACGCGGGCATCGCCACACAAATCGTGGTGGAGCGCCAGCTGCAGGCCCAAGGCATCAGCCGCCACGACATGGGTCCCACCCCTGCTGAAGCCCGCAAAAACTTTGTGAGCAAGGTCTGGGAGTGGAAAGAAGAGTCCGGCAGCACCATCACAAGCCAGATGCGCCGCATGGGCGACAGCGTGGACTGGAGCCGCGAATACTTCACGATGGACCCCAAACTGTCCCAAACCGTGACCGAAACCTTTGTCCAGCTCTATGAGCAAGGCCTGATCTACCGTGGCAAACGCCTGGTCAACTGGGACCCGGTGCTGCAAAGCGCGGTGTCTGATCTGGAAGTCGAGAGCGAGGAAGAAGAAGGCTCGATGTGGCACATCCGCTATGACCTGGCCGATGGAACTGGCAGCCTGACGGTGGCCACCACCCGTCCTGAGACCCTGCTGGGCGACGTGGCCGTAATGGTCCACCCCGAGGACGAGCGTTACAAGCGCCTCATCGGCCAACAGGTGAACTTGCCTTTGTGCGGTCGCTCCATTCCCGTCATTGCCGACGACTACGTGGACAAAGACTTCGGCACGGGCGTCGTCAAGGTCACGCCCGCGCACGACACCAACGACTACCAAGTCGGCCAGCGCCACAAGCTGGACCTGATTTGCGTGCTGAATCTGGACGCGACCATCAACACCAACGCACCCGAAAAATACCGAGGCCTTGACCGCTTCGTGGCTCGCAAGGCTGTGGTGGCCGACCTCGAAGCAGCAGGCGCTTTGGTGGAAGTGAAAAAGCACAAACTCATGGTGCCCCGTTGCGCCCGCACGGGCCAAGTGATCGAGCCCATGCTGACCGACCAATGGTTTGTGGCTATGAACCAAGTCGGCCAAGGCGACGCCACCGGCAAGAGCATCGCGCAAAAAGCCATCGACGCGGTGCAGTCGGGCGAAGTGAGCTTTGTGCCCGAGAACTGGGTCAACACTTACAACCAGTGGATGAACAATATCCAGGACTGGTGTATCTCACGCCAGCTGTGGTGGGGCCACCAAATTCCCGCTTGGTACGACGAAGACGGCAAGGTCTACGTAGCCCGCAACGAAGCCGAGGCACAAGCCAAGGCCCCCGGCAAAACACTCAAACGCGACGAAGACGTGCTGGACACCTGGTACTCGTCGGCGCTGGTGCCATTCAGCACCATGGGATGGCCCAACAACGAGACGAGCACCAAGAACGCAGCTGGCGGCAGTGGCGCCGCCGGAT
>CAJBLW010000175.1 GCA_903953985.1 uncultured Burkholderiales bacterium | reverse complement strand
GTTTGCTGTTGGATTTGTTGCCCGATAAATCACCTGAGCAGGTTTACAAAGACGTGGCTTGGCCGCGCGGCAGCCGAAGCCTCAGCAGCCATCTCAAAAGCCGACTGGGCTTGGACGGCCCGAAGATGGGCTTGCTGTTCGAGTTGTGCACACCCGAGAATTTGGCACGGCCTGAGGCCTTGGCTGCAATCATCAAAGCTTTGCCTGTACCCCTGAAGTGCGCCCGGCCCGTGGCCGAGGCGATCAGCACCGCCGGAGGGGTGGCTTTGCAGGCCATGGGGCCTGATTTGATGCTGTCGGCTCGCCCGGGCGTGTTTTGCGCCGGTGAGATGCTTGACTGGGAAGCGCCCACGGGCGGCTACCTGCTGACGGCCTGCCTGGCCAGTGGTCAGCAGGCGGCAAAGGGTGTTTTGAGGCATCTTTTGGGCAGCAAATGCACAATTTGATACCGGTTGTGTATGCCTTATGACCTTTGGCCGCGTTATGTAAGGGTTCAACCAACCCATCCATGACCGAGGTCTTTATGTCTCCAGAAGCCAGCCAAGAATACCAGCGTGCCGTAGAGGAGGCAGCCAACGCCTTCATGAAGGTGATGAACCTTAGGGGGTTTCAGGTGCGAGATTACCCGCAAAACTTTGTGGCACAGATGGCCCAAACCACCCGTTTGGCCTTTGAAGTCAATCGTCATGGCGCGCACGATCGCGCAGATGCCTTGGTCTCGGACATGCTTAGCGTCGCCAATGTTGCCGTGCGTGCAGCCCCGTCTAAAGTGCCCCACAAAAAGGCGGCTTTCCCATCGCTGAGCCGTCGCCTGGCCTGATGGCCCTTGCCCGGAGGGCATTTTGCGCCTCCGTTTGGGCTCTGTATCCTGGTCTCGGTTGCCATTTTTGGCAATGGCAGTTCAAAATGCGACAATAGCGGGTTAATGACCGACTCTTTTTCCAATTTATCGCTGGCGCCTACGCTGGCACGAGCCGTAGCCGAAATGGGCTACGAATCCATGACCCCTATCCAGGCCCAAGCCATTCCGGTGGTGTTGACGGGCCAGGACGTGATGGGCGCAGCCCAAACGGGCACCGGCAAAACGGCGGCGTTTTCGCTGCCTTTGCTGCAACGGCTGCTCAAGCATGAAAACCCCTCGACCTCACCGGCCCGTCACCCCGTGCGCGCCTTGGTGTTGTTGCCCACGCGCGAACTGGCTGATCAGGTCGCCCAGCAAATCAAGATGTACGCCAAATACACCCAGCTGCGCAGCACGGTGGTGTTTGGTGGCATGGATATGAAGCCCCAAACGCTGGAACTGAAAAAAGGCGTTGAGGTGCTGGTGGCCACGCCAGGCCGTTTGCTGGACCACATTGAAGCCAAAAACGCGGTGCTCAATCAAGTGGAATACGTGGTGCTGGACGAAGCCGACCGCATGCTGGACATCGGCTTTTTGCCCGATCTGCAGCGCATCCTGAGTTACCTGCCCAAGCAGCGCACCACGCTGCTGTTTTCGGCCACCTTCTCGCCTGAGATCAAGCGCCTGGCAGGCAGCTACCTGCAAAACCCCATCACCATCGAGGTGGCCCGGCCCAACGAAACCGCGTCCACTGTCGAGCAGCGTTTTTACGCCGCGCAAGACGACGACAAGCGCCGTGTGATCCGCAAGGTGCTGGACGACCGGGGCATCAAGCAGGCCTTCATTTTTGTGAACAGCAAGCTCGGCTGCGGCCGTCTGGCCCGTTCGCTGGAGCGCGAAGGCCTCAAAACTGCTGCCTTGCACGGTGACAAAAGCCAGGACGAGCGCCTGAAAGCCCTGGAAGCCTTCAAACAAGGCGAAGTCGATTTGCTGGTCTGCACCGATGTGGCTGCGCGAGGCTTGGACATCAAGGATGTGCCCGCGGTGTTTAACTTCGATGTGCCCTACAACGCCGAAGACTACGTGCACCGCATTGGCCGCACCGGTCGCGCCGGCGCTTCCGGATTGGCCGTGACTTTGGTCAGCCCTTCCGATGCCCGCTTGGTGGGCGACATTGAAAAGCTGATCAAGAAAAAACTGGAGGTTGAAACCCTTCAGCTGGATACTGCACCGGTAGGCCCTGCGCCTGAGAAGTGGGGCGCTCGCTCCGAAGATCGACCCCGCGCCCGAGCTTCTGAAAGCCGCCGCCGGGACGACTCTGACCCGCGTGAAGCCCTAGAATCGCCACGCGAGCGCCGCGGGGGCTTTCGCCCCGCACCCATCAACCGTGACCCGTTCTTCAGCAAGCCCTACGAAGCACCCCCGGCCGACGTTTCGCCCAGTTGGGATGCGGTGCCCAAAGCGCCGCGCTCGTCGATTTCGGCCAACATCAAGCCCAAGCGCAAGGTGGCGGCTTTGTTCAAATCCGACGAGTGATTCTTTTGGGGCTGGGCCTGCCCGACTGATCCTCAGGCTGACCCCGGCTTTTACGCCAGCTTCACACGCCTGCGGCAGGGCGCTGTCAAAATGCCGGGATGCGTGCATCCCATCTCACCCCCACCCTCACCTCCTTGACCCATAGCTTGCTGCTGGCTGGGGTTGCCTTGTATTTGCTGCCCGCTAGGGCCTGGGCTCAAAGCCCTGCCATCGCGACGCCCGGTGCAGCTTCGACCACTGCGCCTGCGGCAGCTGCGACCGATCTGGGCCAGGTGGAAATCCGCAGCAACCGCAACAGCGACACCGAGGTGCGCCGCGAATCTTCGGCCTCCAAAAT
>CAJBLW010000174.1 GCA_903953985.1 uncultured Burkholderiales bacterium | reverse complement strand
GCGCGACATCTTGAGCGCCAACCATGCGGAAGTCCTCTCGCAAATAGCGCTCTGTCGCACCGCACTCGACCAAATTGAAAACGCTCTCAAGCAAGGCGACATCCCCGCGCTGCAACTGCTGATTCAACAAGCCAGCGATGTGCGCTCGGCCTGGACGCTGCAAGGCGGTCACGCTTGCAACAAAGCCTCAGAAGACTGACCTCATGTTCTCCACTGCTTTCCTTGACCTCCCCCCGCTGCAAGGCGCGTCCGGCACCGTCACCCTGCCCGGCTCCAAAAGCATCTCCAACCGCGTGCTGCTGCTCTCAGCCCTGTGCCAAGGCACCACTGTCGTTCACGACCTGCTCGACTCGGACGACACGCGCGTTATGCTGGCGGCGCTGCGCCAACTGGGCTGCGGGGTCGATGTGGCAGGCACCACCGTGACCATCACCGGCCTGGGCGGGCGCGCCTGGCCGACTGAGGCGATTGAATTTTTCATGGGCAACGCGGGCACGGCCATGCGCCCGCTCACAGCGGCTTTGGCAGTGCAAGGCGGCGACTTCAAGCTCAAAGGTGTGACCCGCATGCACGAGCGCCCCATTGGCGACCTGGTAGACGCCCTGCGTGAACTCGGCTGCGCCATCGACTACCTAGGCAACGAAGGCTACCCGCCGCTGCACATTGGCCAGCCCAAACTGCAACTGGACAAGCCCATTCCGGTGCGCGGCGATGTGTCCAGCCAGTTCCTCACCGCGCTGCTGATGGCCCTGCCGCTAGCAGCCCAAGACCGCGCCATCACCATCGAGGTGGTAGGCGAACTCATCAGCAAGCCCTACATCGAGATCACGCTGAACCTGCTGTCGCGCTATGGCATTGCCGTGGAGCGCCAAGGCTGGGAACGCTTTGTGATCCCGGCAGGCAGTCGCTACCAGTCGCCCGGCACGATCCATGTGGAGGCAGATGCCTCTTCGGCCAGCTATTTCATTGCGTTGGGTGCCATCGCAAAAGGCGACGGGATCCGCATCCTGGGCGTGGGCGCCGACTCGATCCAAGGCGATATCCGTTTCATGGACGCGGCCGTGCAAATGGGCGCCAAGATCACCAGCGGCCCCAACTGGCTCGAAATTAAGCGCGGCGCTTGGCCGCTCAAGGGCATCACACTCGACTGCAACCACATCCCCGACGCAGCCATGACCTTGGCCGTGATGGCCCTGTTCGCTGATGGTCCCACCACGCTGCGCAACATCGCCAGCTGGCGGGTAAAAGAAACCGACCGTATCGCGGCCATGGCAGCCGAAAGCCGCAAGCTCGGCGCCACCGTGGAAGAAGGCCAGGACTGGATCACCATCCACCCCCTGCCGCACCGTCATTTCGCCAACGCTTTGGCAAAGGGCCAATGGCAACGCGCCAGCATCCACACCTACGACGACCACCGCGTAGCCATGTGCTTCTCTCTGGCGGCCTTCAATGCCGACCAACTTCCGGTGCGGATCGAAGACCCAAAATGCGTGGCCAAAACCTTTCCAGATTACTTCGAGGCTTTGTTCTCGGTGGCGCACACGGCAGCCCCCAACATCCCGGTCATCTGCATCGACGGCCCCACCGCTTCGGGCAAGGGCACTCTGGCCAGCCGCGTGGCCGCGCAGTTGGGTTACCACTACCTGGACTCAGGTGCGCTCTACCGCGTGACCGCCCACGCCGCTTTGCAAGCGGGCCTGACGCTGGAGGCCGCCGATGAAGCGAAGATCGCTGACCTCGCCCGCAGCCTGCCGGTGAGCTTTGAGGGTGAGCAAGTGCTGCTCAGCAACGTCGATGTGACCGATGCCATCCGCAGCGAGCAAGGCGGCATGAACGCCTCTAAAGTTTCGGTGCTGCCCGCCGTGCGCACGTCTTTGGTCGATCTGCAACACAGTTTTCAACGCTTACCGGGCCTCTTGGCCGACGGCCGCGACATGGGCACGGTGATCTTTCCGAATGCGCCTTTGAAGGTGTTTTTGACCGCCAGCGCCGCAAAACGGGCCGAAAGACGGCATAAGCAATTGATTTTGAAGGGTTTTTCGGCTAATATCGACAGTCTTCGCGCTGACTTGGAAGCGCGCGACGCCAGGGACATGTCCCGCAGCGCAGCGCCACTCATGCCCGCACAAGATGCCTTGCAACTGGACAACTCGTCCTTGACCATCGAAGCTTCGGTGGAACAGGTGATGGTCTGGTGGCAAAGCCGGCAGGTTTTCGGTTAATCGACAAAAGTCAACAAACCGAAAACGGCCACCCCAGCCCGCCCTGTGCAGGCTGAACTGAAGTTCCACCCGGCTCTCTTCGTGCAGCTTGCACACTGGCCAGGTGGTTTTTTAAAAACCAACCGCGGCTCACGCCGCAAACCAATCGCCACTGTCAGCTCCTGGAAACGACGCATGTCGCGATCGTCAGTCCTGCACATGTGGATGAGGAAACACCATGTCTGAATCATTTGCCGCCCTATTCGAAGAATCACTGACGCGCACGGAAATGCGCCCAGGTGAAGTCATCACCGCTGAAGTCGTTCGCATCGAGCACAACTTCGTTGTGGTCAACGCCGGTCTCAAGTCCGAGTCGTATGTTCCCCTCGAAGAGTTCAAGAACGACCAAGGTGAAATCGAAGTCCAGGTCGGCGATTTTGTCTCTGTGGCCATCGGCTCGATCGAAAACGGCTACGGCGACACCATCTTGTCGCGCGACACCGCCAAGCGTTTGGCTTCGTGGATGTCTCTTGAAAAAGCCCTCGAATCGGGCGAGTTCGTCACTGGCGTGACCAGCGGCAAAGTCAAAGGCGGCCTCACGGTTCTGGTCAACGGCATCCGCGCTTTCTTGCCTGGCTCTTTGGTCGACACACGTCCCACCAAAGACCTGTCTCCCTACGAAAACAAGACCCTGGAATTCAAGGTCATCAAGCTCGACCGCAAGCGCAACAACGTCGTGTTGTCACGCCGCGCTGTGGTCGAAGCCTCGATGGGCGAAGAGCGCGCCAAACTGATGGAAACCTTGCGCGAAGGCTCGATCGTTCACGGTGTGGTTAAGAACATCACCGAATACGGTGCGTTCGTGGACTTGGGCGGTATCGACGGCCTCTTGCACATCACCGACATGGCATGGC
>CAJBLW010000173.1 GCA_903953985.1 uncultured Burkholderiales bacterium | reverse complement strand
GCCTCTGGCTTGTCGACGGCCAAAGCCGCAATGCGGGCCATGGCATCGCCGAGCGACAAGCCGTCTCGGTATAGCGCTTTGTGCATGGCCTTGACGGCGCTGATGCGTTCGGCCGAGAACCCGCGCCGGCGCAAGCCTTCAAAGTTCATCGAACGCGCTTGGGCTGGCTGGCCTTGTGCCATGACGAAAGGTGGCAGATCGGCAAATAACAAAGAATTCATGGCCGTGAAGCTGTGCGCCCCGATGCGGCAAAACTGGTGCACCACGGTAAATCCTCCCAGGATCACCCAATCGTCGACCACCACATGGCCTGCCAGTTGTGTGTTGTTGGCAAAGATCGTGTGGCTGCCCACCTGGCAGTCGTGCGCCAGGTGCACATAGGCCATGATCCAGTTGTCGTGGCCGACCGAGGTCACAGCCCGGTCGCCAGGAGAACCAATGTTAAAAGTGCAAAACTCGCGGATCGTATTGCGGTCTCCGATGTGCAATTCGCAAGGCTCGTTGTTGTACTTCTTGTCCTGGGGCACTGCACCCAAGGAGTTGAACTGAAAAATCCGGTTGTCACGGCCAATCGTGGTGTGGCCTTCGATCACGCAGTGGCTGGCCACCGTGGTGCCCGCACCGATGCACACATGGGGCCCGATCAAGGTGTAGGGCCCAACAGACACCGAGCTGTCAAGCTCGGCCCCTGGGCTGATGATGGCCGTTGGGTGGATCTTGCTCATGCCGCTCAAGCCTGTGGGATTTTCCGCATGGTACACATCAACTCGGCCTCGACCGCAATCTCGTCGCCCACCTTCGCTCGGGTTTTGAACTTAAAAATACCGGCCTTCATGCGGTCAAGTTCCACCTCCAGAATCAACTGGTCGCCTGGCTCCACCGGGCGCTTGAAACGCGCACCGTCAATGCCAGCAAAGTAATACACGGTCTGGTCATCAGGCGTTTCACCCAAGGTGTCGAAAGCCAGCAAGGCCGCGGCCTGGGCCAATGCCTCAAGCATCAACACCCCCGGCATCACCGGACGGTGGGGAAAGTGCCCCTGAAAATGGGGCTCGTTGATGGTCACGTTTTTTAGCGCCTTGATGCGCACGCCTTTTTCCAGTTCCAACACGCGGTCGACCAGCAAGATGGGGTAGCGGTGCGGCAACTGTTTGAGAATTTTGTGGATGTCCATCATGGTCATGTTTCCTTGTTATTCTGAATCTCGCTCTCCAGAGCCTTGATGCGTTCACGCAAGCGGGAGAGTTGTTTGAGGCTGGCAGCGTTTTTTTCCCAATTCGCATTGCTGTCGAGTGGGAACATGCCGGTGTACTGCCCCGGCTGCAGAACGGATCGGGTCACCACTGAGGCTGCCGAAATGTGTACTTGGTCAGCCAGCGTCAAGTGCCCCAGCACCACCGCTCCGCCACCCACGGTGCAATGCGCGCCAATGCGCGCACTGCCCGCCACCCCCACACAGCCAGCCATGGCCGTGTGCGCACCGATGTGCACGTTGTGGCCAATCTGGATCAAGTTGTCGAGCTTGACCCCATTTTCGATCACGGTGTCGTCCAGAGCACCCCGGTCGATGCAGGTGTTGGCCCCGATTTCCACATCGTCGCCAATGCGCACTGCGCCCAGTTGTTCAATTTTTTCCCATTGGTTTTGATGCAAGGCAAAACCAAAACCGTCTGCGCCCACCACCACCCCCGAATGAAGGATGCATCGCTCCCCCACCGAGCACCCTTCGGACAAGGTCACACGCGACTTGAGCACCGAACCCGAGCCGACCTTGGCGCCACGCTCGACCACGCATAAAGGGCCGATCACTGCGTCCTCGGCCACCCAGGCGTCCGGGTCGATGACCGCGGTAGGATGAATACGAGGGCCTTGATGGGGTTGTTGGGCCAGCTTCCACAAACGGGTCAATCGCGCAAAGTACACATACGGATCGTCGGTCACAATGGCCGATCGTCCCTCACTGGCCAGCACTTCAAAAACGGGCGCCACGATCACGCACCCGGCACGGCTTGCAGCGAGTTGACTTTGGTATTTGGGATGGCTGAGAAAACTGATCTGATTGGGCCCGGCCGATTGCAAGGAGGCCAGGCCAGCGATCACCCAATCGGGGTCACCGCACAGACGTCCGCCAAGCCGATCAACCAGAGAGGCGAGCGTCAAAGACACAGGGGTGAACCCGTCAGACGCGGTTACTTGGCCGCCGAGGCGGTGAGCGCCTTGATGACTTTTTCGGTGATGTCATGCTTGGGATTGATGTAGACAGCTTCCTGAAAAATCACATCGTATTTTTCAGATTCAGCCACTTGCTTGACGGCACGGTTGGCACGCTCGACCACAATTTGCTGCTCTTCATTTTTCCGGGCGTTGAGGTCTTCCTGGAACTCACGGCGTTTACGCTGGAACTCCCGGTCTTGTTCGATCAACTGCTTTTGGCGGGTCGTGCGCTGGGACTCGGCCAAAGTGGGGGCTTCCCTCTCGAACTTTTCGGATGCCAGTTTGAGACTGTTGCCGGTTTCCACCAACTCTTTTTCCCGACGTGAGAATTCCTGCTCCAGTTTGGCTTGCGCTTGCTTGGCAGTTGCCGCCTCTCGGAAGATCCGCTCGGTATTGACAAAGCCCATCTTGAACTCCTGGGCCTGGGCCATAGAGGTCACACAGGCAGCGGCCAACAAGGCCATGGACAATTTTTGACGCAAGGTGTTCATTAGAAGGATGTTCCGATTTGGAATTGAAGACGCTGGATTTTATCGTCTGTCTGCTTGCGCAGCGGCGTGGCATAGGAAAAACGCAAAGGACCCATCGGGGAAATCCAGCTCAAACCTATACCTGCAGAAGCCCTCAAATCGCCCAAAGATACATTTTCATTCTCTCCGAAAGCACTTCCGAAGTCGGAGAATCCAAACAGGCGCAGTGTTCGGTCATTGCCAGCGCCAGGAAATGGGGTGATGAATTCAGCGTTGAAAACCAATTTTTTCGCACCGCCCAAATAAATAGGCGTTAGGTTGGTGAGAGTGGTTGTTTTTGGTGGGCCCAAGGTCGATTGTTGAAACCCCCGAACGCTTCCCAAGCCACCCACGTAAAAGTTTTTGAACAAGGGGTATTCCTGCCCTTTGAGTCCCTGGCCCCAGCCCAAATCGGTATTCAATGCCAAGGTGTATTTTTTGGTCAGCGGAAAATACTGCTGGTATTGGTAACTGGCCCGCAAGTATCGAACGTCGCCGCCCACACTCACATCGGCGTTCACACGCTGTAAGCTGCCCCGGGTGGGGGCCAAAGCACTGTCACGACCGTCCCGGGCCCAGCCCAGCGTCAAAGGTAAGGCCGTGCTGGTGGCGCCAAATTTTTGCGCATAGTCACGGTAGGCATCAGGCAATCCCGTGCCCTCACGGATTTCGGTCTGCTCAGCATTGACGCCCATGAACACGGTGTCGGTTTCGGTCACTGGCACGCCAAAACGCAGACCCGCCCCAGAGTTGATCAGGCTGTAGGCGTTCACATCCCCCAAATACGGTCGAGTGGTGCGATGGAACACATCCAGGGTTCTGGAAATGCCATTCCGGGTGAAATAAGGGTCGGTGGTGCTGAGCACCAAGTTGCGGTTGTACTTGCTGGTGTTGACTTCAACCGCCAGGTAATTGCCCGAACCAAACGCATTCTCTTGGCGGATGCCAAAACTCAAGGCCACTTTTTCCGCAGAAGAAAAACCAGCGCCCAAAGAAATGCTGCCAGTTGGCTTTTCGGCCACCGTGAACAAGAGGTCCACCTGGTCGGGCGCGCCGGGCACCTCCAGCGTTTCAACGTTCACTTGGGTGAAGTAACCCAGGCGGTCAACACGATCACGTGACAGGCGAATTTTGTCGCCGTCGTACCAGGCCGCTTCAAGCTGGCGAAACTCGCGGCGGATGACCTCGTCGCGGGTGCGATCGTTGCCCGAAACCTGGATACGGCGTACATAGGCCCGGCGCGACGGCTCGGCCAGCAGTACAAATTGAACCTGGTTGTTGCGCCGGTCGATTTGGGGCTTGGCTTCCACACGAGCAAACGCAAATCCGAACTTGCCAAAGTAATCGGTGAAAGCTTTGGTGGTTTCAGCCACCGTCTCTGCGTTGTAAGGTTTGCCTACGGCAATCTTGACCAAAGCCTTGAACTCGTCATCGCGGTCCAGGTAATTGCCCTCTAGCTTGACACCAGAGATCACAAAACGCTCACCTTCGGTGATATTGATGGCGATGGCCATGTCCTGCTTGTTGGGCGACATGGCCACTTGGGTGGAGTCGATGCGGAACTCCAGGAAACCCTGCGACAAGTAAAACGAGCGCAAAGCTTCCAAATCTGCATTCAACTTGGTGCGCGAGTAACGGTCGGACTTTGTATACCAACTCATCCAGCCACCCGTGTCCAAATTGAATTGGTCGCGCAAAGTAGCGTCGCTGAAAGCCTGGTTGCCCACAATGTCAATCTGCGCGATTTTGGCTGGACCGCCCTCGGTGATGGTGAATGTCAAATTCACCCGATTGCGATCAATGGGCGTGGAGGTGGAGACCACTTCGGCACCGTAAAGGCTACGGCTGATGTATTGCCGCTTGAGCTCTTGCTCCGCCTTGTCAGCCACAGCCTTGTCGAAGGGTCGCCCCTCGGACAGACCCACATCCTTCAGGGCCTTGACCAGCACATCCTTGTCGAACTCCTTGAGCCCAATGAACTCCACAGAGGCTACCGATGGGCGCTCTTGAACCACCACCACCAGCACATCGCCCTGGGTCTCCAGGCGCACATCCTTGAACAAGCCCAAAGCAAACAAAGAACGAATAGCCGCAGCCCCCTTGTCGTCGGTGTAACGATCGCCGACCCGCAAAGGCAAAGACGCGAACACCGTACCCGCTTCGATACGCTGCAAGCCCTCCACACGGATGTCTCGCACCGTAAATGGATCGACCGCCCAAGCGGGCAAGCTGACAACGGCGCAGGCCAGTGCCCTCAAAACAAATGGAAAGACCTCGGCACGAAATTGATGAAAATTCATTATTCAATCGTTCTAAAAAAAGTCAATTTCAGGTTTGAAAATCAGGCTTTGAAAACTGGACCCAAATTCTCAATCAGGCTACAGCAAGGCGGACCGCCCGATTGGCTTCAGTGTTTTAGCTTGTCAATTAAAACAGGCCAAAAACATCAAAAGATAATACATCAGTAGAGAGCTGCGGCCACACCATACGTCCAAACACATTTGCATGTTCATGACAGGCGTGACAGATTTCTTTCGGCCTCCTGGCGACTGCGCGCATCCAGGGCCAGCAAGTCGTCCAGACAATCAGGGGGCGTACACACCAAACTGTCCAGGGTGGCGCGGTTGAGTTCATGTATTTGGTCAAAGCGGATGCGCTTGTTCAGGAAGGCCTCCACAGCCACTTCATTCGCAGCGTTCAAAATGGCGCAGCTGCCCGGAGCTCCACGCAAGGTCTCCCATGCCAAACGCAAACCGGGAAAACGCAGCACATGCTCAGGCTCATCCATGGCTTCGAAAGTCATGGCAGCCAAGGCATGAAAGTCCAGCGCTGCTGCCCCTGACTCGATGCGCTCTGGCCAACTCAGGCCATAGGCAATGGGCACGCGCATATCGGGCGTGCCCAGCTGCGCCACCACCGAATGATCTCGGTACTGCACCATGGAATGGATGACGCTTTGGGGATGAATGACCACCTCCAACTGATCTGGCAAGAGGCCAAACAAATAACGCGCCTCAATCACCTCAAGGGCTTTGTTCATCATGGTGGCCGAATCGACTGAAATCTTGCGACCCATGACCCAGTTGGGATGGGCGCAGGCCTGCTCGGGCGTCACATCCCTGAGCGAGCGAGGGTCACGGGTGCGAAAAGGCCCCCCCGAGGCCGTGAGAATGATCTTTTGAACGCGCCGCTGCCAGCTCAAAGGGTCTTCGGGCAGAGACTGGAAAATGGCCGAATGTTCGCTGTCAATCGGCAGCAGCAAAGCACCGCCATCGCGCACGGCCCGCATGAAAACGTCACCGCCCACCACCAAGGCCTCTTTGTTGGCCAGCATCAAGCGCTTGCCCGCCCGCGCTGCCGCGATGCAAGGCGACAAACCCGCCGCGCCCACAATCGCGGCCATCACGGCATCGACCTGCGGGGCAGCCGCCACTTCGTCCAAGGCTGCAGCGCCCCAACGCACTTGAACGGACAAGCCTTCAGCCAGCACCCGTTCGGCCAACTGGCGGCCGGCAGACTCTTGCACCATCACCGCCACTTCAGGCTTAAATCGCGCACACTGGGTCAGCATCAGTTCCACCTGACTGGATGCGGTCAGAGCGTGAATGCGGTATTGCGCAGGATGGCGACTCAGCACATCGAGGGTGCTGGTTCCAATGGATCCGGTCGATCCCAAAATCGTGATGCACTGTTGTTTGTTCATGCCAGAATTCTCCACATCAAATCCACGCGACGAGCATCATGGCCATGGGCAAAGTCGGCAATAAAGCGTCTACCCGATCGAGCACGCCACCATGGCCGGGCAACAAGCCCGAGCTGTCTTTCATGCCTGCGCTGCGCTTGACCAAGGACTCCACCAAATCACCGACCACGCTCATCGCCGACATGAAAAGCAACGCTGGGAAGGCCACCACAATGCCTCGGGCCCACAGCAGTGTGTAAAAACTGGGTGAACTAGGGGCCTGGGTCTGATCAAAAATGGTCCAGAGCCAGGACACCACAAAGACCCCCAGCACGCCACCGAACACACCCTCCCAACTTTTGCCAGGACTGATCGTGGGGGCCAACTTAACAGCAAAGATCCGCCCGCCCAGGGCACGTCCAAAAAAATAGGCAAACACATCTGCCGCCCAAACCAACACCAACACAGACAACAAAAAGTTCACGCCCAGTTGTCGGGCTTGGGCCAAGGCCAACCAGGCCAAGGCCAGCAAAAACAAACCCGCCCACCAACGCACAGATCGAGGCCAAAGCGACCAACCGGACACGCCTCGTTGGATCATCCAGGCGCCCAGCAAGACCCAACTAGACCCAGCCAAAAGCCAAAGGAGTGGCGGAGTGAATTCCAGCCAACCGGCCACAGTTGCCATCGCACAAACGAAGACACACACCACAGCCCCAAGCCAAGCTTGCACAGGCCTCACGCCATTGAGCCGCCCCCACTCCCAAGCCCCTGCAGCGATCAGAACCACCGTCAACACCATGAAGGGCCAAGGATGGGACGCAAACAACGCAGGCAGCAGCAGGGCCAGCAGGGCTAGGGCAGTGATGACGCGTTGTTTGAGCACGGATTCTCCTGAAAAAAAGGCCGCCTATGGGCGGCCCGTCAGGCCGTGCAATGCCACGGCGCCAGATTCAAAATTAAACCGCCATGATCTCTTGTTCCTTGGCAGTCACCAACTGATCTATCTCTGTCATGCGCTTGTCCGTCAGTTTTTGCGTGTCTGCTTCGGCACGCTTTTGATCGTCCTCGGAAGCTTCTTTGTCCTTGACCAATTTTTTCACCGACTCATTGGCATCGCGGCGTAAATTGCGAATCGCGATCTTGCTGTTTTCACCTTCGGTGCGAGCCAACTTGGTCATTTCCTTGCGGCGCTCTTCACTCATAGGGGGCATGGGCACACGGATCAAATCACCCATGGATGCGGGGTTCAATCCCAATTCGCTTTCGCGAATGGCTTTTTCGATTTTGGCACCCATGCCTTTTTCCCAAGGCTGTACGCTGATGGTTCGCGAATCCATCAAAGAAACGTTAGCCACTTGCGACAAGGGCACCATCGAGCCGTAATAATCGACATGGATGGTGTCGAGCAAGGCAGGATTGGCACGCCCGGTGCGAATCTTGGTCAAATTGTTTTTGAATGCCGCAATGGACTGGTCCATTTTGGTTTCAGTTATTTTCTTGATGTCTGCAATGGTCATGGGGTTCTCCTCGTCAGAACGGAATCAAGCATAAACCAGAGTGCCTTCGTCTTCACCCAGCACCACACGCATCAGGGCACCATTTTTGATGATCGAAAACACCTTGATCGGCAATTTCTGGTCGCGACACAAGGCAAAAGCCGTGGCATCCATGATGCCCAAATTGCGTGAAATGGCCTCGTCGAAGCTGATTTCACTGTACCGCGTAGCAGATGGATCTTTTTTCGGGTCGGCGGTGTAGACACCATCGACTTTGGTGGCCTTGAGCACCATCTCAGCTCCGATTTCGGCGCCACGCAAAGCAGCTGCCGTGTCGGTGGTGAAGAAAGGATTGCCGGTGCCTGCTGCAAACACCACCACCTTGCCCTCTTCCAGGTATTGCAGGGCCTTGGGGCGAACATAAGGCTCGACCACTTGGTCAATGCCGATCGCCGACATGACACGTGCCGTCAGGCCCGCTTTGTCAAGCGCATCGGCCAGAGCCAGGGAGTTCATCACGGTGGCCAGCATGCCCATGTAATCGGCGGTGGCGCGGTCCATGCCCACTGCCCCACCAGCGACACCTCTGAAGATGTTGCCCCCGCCAATGACCACCGCCACCTGCACGCCCAGACGGTTGATCTCCGCAATCTCTTCGGCCATGCGCACGATGGTGGCGCGGTTGATGCCAAACGCATCATCCCCCATCAAGGCCTCGCCGGACAGCTTGAGCAAAATGCGCTTATAGGCTGGCTTGGCTGAAGACATGAGGGGCTCCTTAGGGTTCAATGTAGACGATGTTTTGGCAAATCAGAAGAAGCGTGAAGTCAGGCAGCGCCTTGAGCAGCAGCCACTTGGGCAGCCACTTCAGCTGCAAAGTCGTCGACTTTCTTCTCAATGCCCTCACCCACCACGAACAAGGTGAATGCTTTGACTGTGGTGCCTGAGGCCTTGAGCATTTGCTCAACCGTCTGCTTGTCGTTCTTCACGAAAGACTGATTGAACAAAGAAACTTCTTTCAAGTATTTCTGCACAGAGCCTTCGACCATTTTGGTCACGATGTCCGCAGGCTTGCCGGATTCAGCCGCCTTGGCAGCAGCAACCGAACGCTCTTTTTCGATCAAATCGGCGGGCACTTCGGCACTGGTCAAAGACACAGGCTTCATGGCGGCCACATGCATGGCAACGTCTTTGGCGGCGGTTTCGTCACCTTCATACTCGACCAACACGCCAATGCGGGTGCCGTGCAGGTAATTAGCGATCTTGGCACCACCGGCTGCGCGCTTAAAGCGACGGAAGCTCATGTTCTCGCCGATCTTGCCGATCAGGCCTTTGCGAACTTCTTCCAAGGTGGGGCCGAAACTGTCCTGGCTGTAAGGCAATTCGCCTAACGCAGCAAGGTCAGCGGGGTTGTGCTCTGCCACCAATTTAGCAGCGGCATTGGCCAAAGCCAAGAAGCTGTCGTTTTTGGTCACAAAGTCGGTTTCACAATTGACTTCGATCATGGCACCTGTGGTGCCACTCACGAAACTGGTCACCACGCCTTCGGCAGTGACACGCGAAGCGGCCTTGCCAGCCTTGGTGCCCAGCTTGACGCGCAACAACTCTTCTGCTTTGGCCATGTCGCCTTCAGCTTCTGTCAATGCTTTTTTGCACTCCATCATGGGGGCGTCGGTTTTTGCGCGCAGTTCGGCGACCATGCTTGCGGTAATAACAGCCATTTGATTTCTCCGTATTCAGTCTTCAAGTCAAATTAAAAAAAAGGGGCCACGAAGCCCCTTTCATCGAGTAGCAGGAACTCAGGCCGAAGCGTTGGCTTCTTCGACGAATTCGTCATTGCCTTCGGTGACGGCCTTGACCACGTCGTTGACCGCATTGGCGCGGCCTTCGATGATGGCGTCAGCAATGCCACGGGCGTACAAAGCCACAGCCTTGGCCGAGTCGTCATTACCGGGGATGATGTAGTCGATGCCTTCAGGCGAGTGGTTGGAGTCCACCACACCGATCAATGGAATGCCCAGTTTCTTGGCTTCCGAGATGGCGATTTTGTGGTAACCGACGTCGATCACGAAAATCGCATCAGGCAATGCCGCCATGTCCTGGATGCCGCCGATGTCTTTTTCAAGCTTTTCCATCTCGCGCTTGAACATCAACTGCTCTTTTTTGCTCAGGCTGTCGAGGCCGACTTCTTGCTGAGCCTTCATGTCTTTAAGTCGCTTGATCGAGGTCTTGACGGTTTTGAAATTGGTCAACATGCCACCCAACCAGCGCTGGTCAACGAAAGGAACGCCAGCGCGCTGGGCTTCAGCCGATACCAGATCACGGGCCTGGCGCTTGGTGCCCACCATCAAAATGGTGCCACGGTTGGCCGACAGT
>CAJBLW010000172.1 GCA_903953985.1 uncultured Burkholderiales bacterium | reverse complement strand
GAGCGCATCCGTTGGTGGGAAAACTACACCGCCATCAACGGCGGCGAGATGAACAACAACCCCTCTCCCGGCAACAAGGCCGGTGGCCTGACCACGATTCTTGAGAAATCATTGGGCGCGGTGGCCAAAGGTGGCACCAGCAACCTGCAGGCAGTGTACGAATACGCTGAGCCGGTCACGGCCAAAGGCTTTGTCTACATGGACACGCCGGGCTACGACCCGGTGAGCGCCACGGGCCAGGTGGCCGGAGGGGCCAACCTGATTTGCTTCACCACCGGACGAGGCAGCGCTTATGGCTGCGCGCCATCGCCCAGCCTCAAGTTCTCGACCAACACCGCTTTGTGGAAAAAACAGGAAGAAGACATGGATCTGAACTGCGGTGAGATCGTGGACGGCGGCGTGAGCATCGCCGAGATGGGTCAACGCATTTTCGAGATGATCCTGGCCGCCGCGTCGGGCGAACCGACCAAGAGCGAGCGCCACGGCTATGGGCAAAACGAGTTCGTGCCGTGGCAAGTTGGTGCGGTGATGTGACCCCTTGCGATTTCTCAACTCTGAAAAAATTCACATGAGCCATCTCATCCAAGCCACCGATCTGCGCCAGCACATCACCCACATCATCGCCATGACCGGCAGCACCCCTGCCGAAGCTGCGCAGGTGGCCGATAACTTGGTCATGGCCAACCTGAGCGGCCACGATTCCCACGGCGTGGGCATGGTGCCGCGCTACGTAGACGCGGTGCTCGAAGGGGGCCTGTCACCCAACACGGGCGTCAAGGTCTTGCTGGACACCGGCCCCCTTTTGAACCTGGACGGGCAGCGCGGTTACGGCCAGATCACCGGCTTGCAGGCCATGCAAATGGGCATCGAGCGTGCCAAACAACACGGCGTGTGCACCGTGGCCCTGAGCCGATCGCACCACCTGGGCCGCATTGGCCACTTTGCCGAAATGGCCGTGACGCAAGGCCTGGTGTCGGTGCATTTTGTGAACGTGCTCTCGCGCCCTGTGGTCGCCCCCTTTGGCGGTGGCGACGGCCGGTTTGGCACCAACCCCTGCTGCATCGGCGTGCCCATGGGCAGCCGCGCGCCCTTTGTGCTGGACTTTGCCACCAGCCGCGTGGCGCAAGGCAAGATGCGCGTGGCCCACAACAAGGGCGAACAAGTGCCACCCGGCTACTTGATCGATGAACACGGCCACCCCACAACCGACCCCGGCGTGGTGGTGGTGCCGCAGTCCAACGGCCTGTTTGGTGCCCTCATGACTTTTGGCGACCACAAAGGCTTTGGCATGGCCATGGCCTGCGAACTGCTGGGCGGTGCGCTGACCGGCGGTGGTACCTGGCACCGCGAAGCCGACCACCAACGGGCGGTACTGAACGGCATGCTGACCATGCTGATCGACCCGGTGCGCCTGGGCACACAAGCCGTGTTCGAGCAAGAAGCCCTGGCCTTTGACGACTGGCTGCGCCAAAGCCCTGATGCCCCTGGCAGCGATGGCGTGCGCATGGCAGGCGAACCCGAACGCGCAGCCCGCGCTGACCGCGAGAAAAACGGCATCTGGATCGACGACGCCACCTGGGCCGAGATCGCAGCATCCGAGCACAAACTTCAACAGCGTTGAACGCCACTGCGTACCACGCATATTCAATCCTCACCATGCACCTGTCTGCCACCTCGCTGGACTCTTTGCCTTCTGCCATCCAGACCCCGATGTATGACCGCACAGCCCACGCCCCCGGCGTGGTGCACTTAGGCTTGGGCGCTTTCCACCGCGCCCACCAGGCCATGGTGTTTGACCGGTTGCTGGCCAGTGGCGACTCACGCTGGGGTATCCACGGCGTCGGCATGACACGACCGGATCTGGTGAACCAGCTGCGAGCGCAAGACGGTCTCTATGCCGTGCGCGTGGCCGATGGTCAGGGCGTGAAGTGGCAAGTGCCCGGCGCCTTATGGCGGACCAGCGTGGCCACCACCGAGCGTGATGCCGTGGTGCAAGCCATCGCCGCACCCAGCACGCGCTGGGTCACGCTCACCGTCACCGAAAAAGGCTACACCCCGGCGCTGGGCCAGCTGCTGCTGGACGGCTTGCGCCTGCGCCAGCAAGCGGGTCTTTCGGGCATCACCATCGCATCGTGCGACAACCTGCAAGGCAACGGGCACAAGCTGCAGGCTTTGGTGAAAGCCGCCGCTGCGCCACAAGACTCCGAGGTGCTGAGTTGGCTCGACGCGCAGTGTGCCTTTCCGTGCAGCATGGTCGACCGCATCGTGCCCGCTGCCACACCTGAAGTGCTGGACGCAGCGCAAGAGGCACTGGGCGTTAAAGACCACTGCGCTTTGAGCACTGAGGGCTTTTGGGAATGGGTGATTGAAGACCGCTTTGCCGACCCGGCTGACGCCGCCCTGTTGCAAAGCGCAGGCGTGCGTGTCACGGCCGATGTGCACAGCTACGAAGAGGCCAAGCTGCGCATGCTCAATGGCAGCCACACGGCCATGGCGCTGATGGGCGCGGTCACGGGCAGACCTTTTATTGCCAGCTGCATTGGCGTGCCACACATCCGAGAATTTGTTTTCCGCTTGATGGGCCAAGAAGTTGCGCCGCACTTGAGCCGCAGCGACTGGGCTGATTACCGAACTGCGCTGATCGCCCGCTTTGGCAACCCTTACCTCAAGCACAGCGTGCACCAAATCGCCACCGACAGCTCGCAAAAAATTCCGCAGCGCTGGCCCCCTTCGGTACTCGGGCAAATCGCGCAAGGCGCTGCGTTTGAACACCACGCGCTGGCCGCGGCCGTGTTTGTGCGCTTCACGCTGGGCGTGGACGAGCAAGGCCAGGCCTACGCCCTGAACGACCCGCAAGCAGGGAGCCTGATGGCGCTGGGCGCAGCCCAGCGCACCGAGCCTGTAGCCTGCGTGCGCGCCCTGTTGGCCCGTGAAGACCTGTGGGGCAGCGCACTGCCCCAAGACGCAGCCTGGACGGCTCGCGTGACGCACTGGCACCAACACATCCTGCAGCACGGCGTGGACGCGGCCATCCAGCAACTGACCGGGGCCTGAGCCATGAAAATCACCGCCGCCCGCGTCATCGTCTGCAGCCCCGGCCGCAACTTCGTCACCCTCAAGATCGAGACCGACCAGGGCGTTTATGGCGTGGGCGACGCGACGCTCAACGGCCGCGAACTGGCCGTAGTCAGCTACCTCGAGGACCATGTTCTGCCCTGCCTAATCGGGCGCGACCCGCAGCAGATCGAAGACATCTGGCAATACCTCTACAAAGGTGCCTACTGGCGGCGCGGCCCAGTGACCATGAGTGCCATTGCGGCTGTAGACACCGCACTTTGGGACATCAAGGCCAAGATGGCGAACATGCCGCTGTACCAGTTGCTGGGCGGACGAAGCCGCACCGGGGTGATGGTCTACGGCCACGCCAATGGCCGCGACACGGCAGAGACGGTGGATGAAGTCTTGCGCCACAAGGAAGAAGGCTACCTGGCCATCCGCGCCCAAAGCGGCGTACCGGGGCTGAACAAGGTCTATGGCGTGAGCGGCAACCATGGAACTAAGCGCCTGTACGAACCCGCCGACGGCAACTTACCCGGCGAACACGACTGGAGCACCGAAAAGTATTTGCGCCACACCCCCGGCCTGTTTGAAGCCGTGCGCGAAGCCGTGGGCACCGACATCCATTTGCTGCACGACGTGCACCACCGCCTGACGCCGATCGAGGCAGCGCAATTGGGCAAAGCGCTGGAGCCTGTGCGCATGTTCTGGATGGAAGACCCCACCCCGGCCGAGAACCAGGAAGCATTTCAGTGGATACGCCACCACACCACCACACCCATTGCGGTGGGCGAAATTTTCAACAGCATCTGGGACTGCAAGACGCTGATCGAAAAACAGCTGATCGACTACATCCGCACCACCGTCGTCCACGCGGGCGGCATCACGCACCTGCGGCGCATTGCCGACTTGGCCAGCTTGTACCAAGTGCGCACCGGCTGCCACGGTGCGACCGACCTGTCACCCGTGTGCATGGGCGCAGCACTGCACTTTGACACCTGGGTGCCCAACTTCGGTGTGCAAGAGTACATGCCGCACAGCGAAGAAATGCTGTCGGTCTTTCCGCACGATTACCGCTTTGAGCGCGGCATGATGCACTGCGGCGAATCCCCCGGCCACGGGGTGGACATCGACGAAAAGCTGGCTGCCAAGTATCCGTACCAGAGGGCTTATTTGCCGGTGAACCGGCTGCAGCATGATGGGACGCTTTGGAACTGGTGAGGTACTTTGAATGAGGGGGCTGGTTGCTGGGGTGGCAGGCCTCAAGGTCTTTGCATCTTCAACAGCCGGATCTCTGGTCATTTGTGCCATCTTTTTGGGACTGCCACCAAGCCACGCAAGCTGTAGCCAGTGCCGCAGTGCTGTCAACACACTGGGTGCGAAGCGGTGACTGGATCGCATCCAGCGCCAAAGGTGTTTCGGTGCAAGCCAGAATCACTGCG
>CAJBLW010000171.1 GCA_903953985.1 uncultured Burkholderiales bacterium | reverse complement strand
GGTCTGAACGTCACTTGAATTCGGGCTCATGCATGAGCGGGTGTTCGGGTTGTTCCCGCTGCCCTGGCGGTTGACTCACTGATGTGCCTTCTCCAGACCTTACCGATCTGGCTACGGTCTTCGCCAGCTGAACACCCGCATCAGGGTTTTTCGGCTCTGCCAGCAGGCAAGGTTGTGGGGGCCAACAAAGGCACTTCGGATTTGGCCCGCGGCTTGCCTATCGGACTGGCAGACTGGCCTTTTTGAGTGGCCGCCATGTCTTCTTCGCTGGGGTATTGGCCCAACAGCCAATAGTCAAATACTCGCCTTGCAATAGGGGCAGCAGAAGCCGCACCAAAACCCGCGTTCTCCACCACCACCGCCACCGCAATTTGCGGCTTTTCAGCGGGTGCGTAGGCCATGTACAAGGCGTGATCGCGTTGGTATTCAGACAGTTTTCCCGCGTCGTATTTGTCTTTTTGCCCGATGGTCACCGCCTGCGCTGTGCCGGTTTTTCCGGCACTGGTGTAAGCCGCCCCGGCAAACACCCGCGCTGAAGTGCCCGAGGTGACCACCCCCACCAAGCCTTTGTGCACCACATCGACGTGTTCAGGTTTGTAGTCCAAATTCCGGGCTTGCTGCGCATTCACCTCCACCTGAGCGTGGGTCAAGGCATCCTGCGTGGCCGTGACCACCCGTGGCTTGAACTGCAGGCCACCATTGGCCAGCGTGGCTGTGGCCGAGGCCAGTTGCAGCATGGTGAAGGTGTTGTAACCCTGACCGATGCCCAATGAGATGGTCTCGCCGCCGTACCATTTTTTTTGTTCGGGCCGCTTGTAATAATTGCGCGTCCATTCCGTGCTGGGCAATATGCCGCGCACTTCGCCGGGCAAGTCGATGCCGGTGCTCTGGCCAAAACCCAAGGGCTTCATGAAATCGTGGATCACATCCACCCCCATGTCATTGGCCAACGAGTAGTAATACACGTTGCTCGACAGCACAATGGATCGCACCATGTCCACCGGCCCCAACCCGGCATCGCCATGGCTGCGGAAAGTGTGCCCGCCATACGTCCAAGAGCCTGCGTCGTTGATGACGGTACTGGCACTGCGCTTGCCCGTAGACAAAGCGGCCATGGCCATGAAAGGCTTGTAGGTCGAGCCTGGCGGGTAGGTGCCGCGCAGAGCCCGGTTGAGCAGTGGCTTGTCGATCGACTCGTTGAGCATCTGCCAATTTTCGACATCAATGCCGTCTACGAACAAGTTGGGGTCGAAGGTGGGCTTGCTCACGAAGGCGAGCACCTCACCATTGTTGGGGTCCAGTGCCACAAGGGCGCCGCGCCGGTTGCCGAACAAATCTTCCACCATTTTCTGGAGCTGAATGTCGATGGACAAGACCACGTTTTGGCCCGGTATGGCTGGGCGGCTGGAGAGGCTGCGCGTGGCTCGCCCCCCGGCAGAAGTCTCCACCTCGTTGACCCCCGTGATGCCATGGAGCTCGCGCTCATAGCGCTGCTCAACACCCAGCTTGCCAATGTATTCGGTGCCCCGGTAATTGGCCGTCAAATCCTCATCCTCTTCCAGCCGCTCCTTGTCACGCTGGTTGATGCGCCCGATGTAACCGATCACGTGACTTGCCAGCTCACTGTAGGGATACTGGCGGAACAATCGGGCCTTGATTTCCACACCGGGGAATCGGTAACTTTGCGCACTGAAGCGGGCCAACTCTTCGTCCGTCAATCGATTGCGAATGGGCAGCGAGTCAAAGCTCTTGGATTCCTCCCTCAGGCGCTTGAAACGTCGACGGTCCTTGCTCTGGATGTCCACCAAATCGGCCAGTTCGTTGATCGTGGCCTCCAAATCTTTCACTTTGGAAGGTGTAATCTCCAGTGTGTACGCTGAATAGTTGCTCGCCAGCACCACGCCGTTGCGGTCCAAAATCGTTCCGCGCGGCGGCACCGTCGGCAAGATCGCTGTGCGATTGTTCTCGGCTTGTGCCAACAGATCCTCGTGGCGAACCACTTGCAAATAGGCAAGCCGACTGGCCAGCAGCAAAAAGCAGCACAAAACCACCCACTGCACGACAAGCACACGGTCTTGAAAGCGGTGAATTTCGACGCGTGTATCGCGCAAGTCGGCCAATGAGGGCAGGTTCAGGGACATGCTCACAGCGGACGGATGTCGTCTCGCTCAAAAGCGCGACGTTGAGGTGCCAGCAGCAAGGCGCCCACCAAGGGCCACAAGGCCGCTTGAAGCAAAGGTCCAGGCAGCTGACTCCAGCTTGGCCAAGCGTCCTGCACAACCAGCCGCGTGAGCCACTCCACAAGGGCCGCCACCACAAAGAGCGGCAAAATTTGTAACGCCTGCTCGCGCAAGGGGAACCAGTGCATACGCCGCTGCGCCACAGTGGCCAGTCCAGAAAGCACCACATAAGACAGCGCGTTTTGCCCCAACAAGGCGGACTCGTGAACATCCAGCGCCAAGCCCAGCGAAAAGGCCAGCACCAAACCCACTCGGCGCGGTTGGTGCACGGTCCAGAAGACCATCACAATGGCCAGCACATCGGGCAGCCAGTACCAGCCCAAAAGTCCCAACCACATGTGCAGCAACAAGGCCAGGACAAAGCTCATGAAAATGAACTTGGGGTTGGCAGGCAAGAGCAGAGGACGCCCTGCGGGCATGATCATGGCTTGGCTCCTACGGCGGGCGTGGCGGGGGCTGCGGCCTTGGCCTTGGGCACTTTGGTCGGCTCTGGCTTTGGCGGTTCTGGCCAGTCCTTGACCGGCTGCAAAACCAGCAAATGACGACCACGCTCAGTGGCCATAGGCTCGGCGTGAACACGGGCAAACGAGGAGTCCACTCGGCGATCGATACGGGCAATGCGTCCTACATGCAAGCCTGCAGGGTACACACCGTCGATGCCACTGGTCGTCAGCAGATCGCCTTTTTGCATGTCTGCTCCAGCAGGCACAAATTTCAAGTCAAGGGAGCCGCCCAGGGTTTGAGGATCGCCATTGGCCACATGGCGGCTGCCCGTTCGAGCGTTCATGACCGGAATGCTCTGAGCCCGATCGGTCAGCAGCGTGACTTCGCTGACCAAGGGGTAAACGCGGGTGACCTGACCCACGACCCCGGCCGTGTCGATGACCGCCGAGCCTGGTGCAATGCCAGCCATCAGACCACGGTCAACCACCACACGTTGTGTATAGGGGTCAGAGGTGTCGTAGAGCACCTGCACCGCCTTGGCGGGGCCTGCCACTTGGGACCTCAAATCGAGCAGTTGCCGCAAATGGGCGTTTTCCTGACTGAGTTGCTCCACTTGCTGAAGACGTTGGGCCTGCGCGATGGTACGGGTCTGAAAGCTCAAGGCCGCATCTTGCGCCTCTTCCAGATTGCCAAAGTAACGCGTCAGGGCGTTGACCGCATTCACCGGCTGCAGTGACACCCACTGCAAAGGGGCAAGAACCAAGGCCACACCCGAACGGATAGGCTGGGAGATCTGCAAACGATGGTCGGCCGCCATCAGCAACACTGCCAGCAGCCCCAGCAGCAAGGTCTTGGACGTGGTGGACAATCCCTGCCGGAAGGTCGGGGGGGCACTGCGTTCAAGCGTATCCAGGGCCATGGTTCAATTGCACCGGATGGTGGGTTGGGAAAGTTGGGTTACCGCCAAACCACACTCGTCCAATTCTTATTCGCTGGTGAAAATGCTGCCCAACTGATCCATACGTTCCAGCGCCATGCCGCAACCACGGGCCACGCAGGTCAGCGGGTCTTCGGCTACCAGCACCGGCAAACCGGTTTCTTCGGCCAGCAAACGGTCCAGGTCGCGCAGCAAAGCGCCGCCGCCCGTGAGCATCATGCCGCGCTCAGCGATGTCGGCACCCAACTCAGGCGGGGTGTGCTCGAGCGCGGTTTTGACGGCGGAGACGATCTGGTTGAGCGGATCCGTCAGGGCTTCGAGGATTTCGTTGGAACTGATGGTAAAGCTCCGCGGTACGCCTTCGGACAGGTTGCGGCCCTTGACTTCCATTTCCTTGACTTCGCTGCCAGGGAAGGCCGAGCCAATGTTTTTCTTGATGGATTCGGCCGTGGGTTCGCCGATTAGCATGCCGTAGTTCCGGCGGATGTAGCTGATGATGGCCTCGTCAAATTTGTCACCACCGACGCGCACGCTGCCTTTGTAGACCATGCCGCCCAGCGAGATCACACCGACTTCGGTGGTGCCGCCGCCTATGTCAACCACCATGGAGCCCGAAGCTGCCGATACCGGCAAGCCCGCCCCAATGGCGGCGGCCATCGGTTCTTCGATCAGGTACACCTCGGAAGCACCAGCGCCTAGCGCCGATTCACGGATGGCCCGGCGCTCGACCTGGGTGGAGCCGCAAGGCACGCAAATGATGATGCGAGGGCTGGGGCGGAAAGTGCTGCGGGGGTGCACCATGCGGATGAACTGCTTGAGCATCTGCTCGGTCACCGTGAAGTCGGCAATCACGCCGTCCTTCATGGGGCGAATGGCTTCGATGTTGCCGGGCACCTTGCCCAGCATGGCCTTGGCTTCATGGCCAACGGCTTGCAAGGTTTTTTTGCCTTGGGGACCACCTTCGTGACGAATGGCGACCACAGAGGGTTCGTCCAGCACAATGCCTTTATCGCGCACAAAAATCAGGGTGTTGGCAGTGCCCAAGTCAATGGCCAGGTCACTGGAAAAATAACGGCGAAAAGAAGAAAACATAGGAAATCCTTGGGTGCTCATGATCCCGCAAACACCGGAAAAACCAATGGCGGACAGCACAACGGTCAAATCGTGTGGGTCAAAAAGGGCTGGTTTTAAGGGCGTTCCGAACCCTTCAGCAAACACGGGATAATACCCGATCCCCTGCCGCGACGCGCTTGTGCCATTGCAGTCAGGCCTGGAAAAATCGACCTCAACATCCCCTTTTCAAACCATGTCGCTGACCCCACAGGATATTGCCCGCATCGCCAACCTGGCTCGGCTGGAGCTTCGGCCCGAAGAAAGCGAGCGCATGCTCACTCAAATCAACGGCTTTTTCGGCATCGTCCAGGCCATGCAGGCCGTGGACACCACCGGCATCGAGCCGATGGCCCACCCCGTCGCCGCCATCCAGGACATCACGCTGCGCCTGCGCCCCGACATGGCCAGCGAACCCAATCAACGCGACCTGAACCAGCGCAGCGCCCCCGCCGTCGAGCGTG
>CAJBLW010000170.1 GCA_903953985.1 uncultured Burkholderiales bacterium | reverse complement strand
TGTAAATCATGCCGTTGATGCTGGAGCAACCGCCCAACACCTTGCCGCGCGGGTAACGCAGGCTGCGTCCGTTCAGGCCCTCGGTGGCTTCGGTTTGGTACAGCCAATCCGTGCGCGGGTTGCCAATGCAGTACAGGTAGCCCACCGGGATGTGGATCCAGTGGTAATCGTCTTTTTTACCGGCTTCGATCAACAGCACACGCTTGCTGGCATCGGCACTCAGGCGGTTGGCCAATAGGCATCCTGCGGTGCCACCGCCAACGATGATGTAGTCAAAGGTGTTGTCGTTCATGATTTTGTTCGTGGGGTCTGCTGATTTCTTGAGCGAGGTTCGCCGTGCGTCTGACTGTAATGGATGAGGTGAAGGGTTGGCGGCAGGGGTGACCGCCCGAATGAACGGTTCAATTTTGAGGCCGTAACAGGGGCTAGCGTGCAAATTGGGTGTCGACGTTCAAGTTGCCGGAGCAAACAGCATTAAGTAATTACCCTTGGAAAGGGCTTTTTCCTGCAATGTGGAAAAAATACCAAGGGTAAACACCCGGTATGTAAGCCCATGTTGGTTGCCCGTCAGACAGGGGCAAGTGCCGGCATTAAGAATCGGCGCACGTTCTCGTGTTGAGGACTCTTTTTTGGAGACAGCTTCATGGCTACAACAGCAGCTCGCCCGATGACAGCGGAAGAGAAGAAGGTGATTTTTGCCTCTTCTCTGGGCACCGTTTTTGAATGGTATGACTTTTACTTGTACGGCTCATTGGCAGCGATCATTGCCAAGCAATTCTTCAGTGGCTTGGACGAAGGCTCTGCTTTCATCTTCGCGCTGTTGGCTTTTGCTGCCGGTTTCATCGTGCGTCCTTTCGGTGCGATCTTCTTCGGCCGTTTGGGCGACATGATTGGCCGCAAGTACACCTTCTTGGTCACGATCCTGATCATGGGTGCATCGACCTTCATCGTGGGCATCTTGCCCAACTACGCCAGCATTGGCGTGGCCGCTCCTGTCATCCTGATCTGCCTGCGCTTGCTGCAAGGCTTGGCTTTGGGTGGTGAGTACGGTGGTGCCGCCACTTATGTGGCCGAGCATGCTCCTCAAGACAAGCGCGGTGCTTACACCGCGTGGATCCAGACCACCGCAACTTTGGGCTTGTTCCTGTCGTTGATGGTGATTTTGGGCACACGAACCATCATCGGCGAAGAAGCTTTTGCTGACTGGGGCTGGCGCGTTCCTTTCCTGGTCTCGATCATCATGTTGATCATCTCGGTCTACATCCGATTGAGCATGAACGAATCGCCTGCTTTCGTGAAAATGAAAGCCGAAGGCAAGACCTCCAAAGCGCCTCTGTCCGAAGCCTTCGGCCAGTGGAAAAACCTGAAGATCGTGATCTTGGCCCTGATCGGGTTGACCGCGGGTCAAGCGGTGGTTTGGTACTCCGGTCAGTTCTACGCGTTGTTCTTTTTGACACAAGCGTTGAAAGTGGACGGCGCCACCGCCAACATCATGGTCGCGATCTCCTTGATCATCGGCACACCTTTCTTCATCGTGTTCGGTGCCCTGTCTGACAAGATTGGCCGCAAGCCCATCATCTTGGCTGGTTGCTTGTTGGCCGCCTTGACTTACTTCCCTGTGTTCAAGGCATTGACTAAGGCTGCTAACCCAGACTTGTACGCTGCCCAAGCCGCATCGCAAGTGGTGGTGATTGCTGATCCAGCCGAGTGCTCGTTCCAGTTCAACCCCACAGGCACTGTGAAGTTCACATCGTCTTGCGACATTGCCAAGCAACGCCTGGCTGGCGCTTCGGTGAGCTATGTCAATGAAGTGGCGCCTGCCGGTACACCCGCCATCATCAAAGTGGGCGAGACCGTGGTGAACGTCAAGTACGCCGCTGCAGACATCGCTGCTGCCAAGGCCAAGGCTGAGGAAAAGCTGGTTGCCCTGAACGCTGCTGAACCCAAAGATGCCAAGGCCATCGAAGCAGCCACCAAGTCCGTCAAAGACCTGGGCAACGAGAAGACTGCCGGTGCCACCTTGCTGGCCTCCAACTTGGGTGCCGCATTGAAGGCTGCCAACTACCCAGTCAAAGCTGACATGGCCAAGTTCGACAAAGTGACCGTCATTGCCATCCTCTCCTACTTGGTGTTGCTGGTGACCATGGTGTACGGTCCTATCGCTGCCATGCTGGTCGAGATGTTCCCCACCCGCATCCGTTACACATCGATGTCCTTGCCTTACCACATTGGTAATGGTTGGTTCGGTGGCCTGTTGCCCACCACCGCTTTCGCGATCGTGGCCCAGACCGGTAACATGTACAACGGCTTGTGGTACCCCATCATCATCGCTGGTGCAACCGTCGTGATCGGTGGTTTGTTCATCAAAGAAACCAAAGACGTCGACATCTACGCTGACGACTGAACGTCGCTGTAAGCAACCCGGGGTGACTCGGGTGCTAAATTCCTGGCCTTCCCTCTGTGGAGGGCCTCTTTATTTTGGAGATGAATGATGTGGAAACTCGTTGTTGGATTCGTTATCTTTGCCGCCTTGGCTTTGTATGTCATCAGCAAAGGCGGAGACAGCCTGGACATGAGTGGTGAGAAGCACGGCGCAGACGCTGTGCATGTGGAACCTGCCAAAGCAGACGCGTCTGCACCTGCGGCACCTGCTGCTGCACCGGCCTCTGACGCCAGCGCTGCCAAGTAATGGGCCGCTAAGTGCTTGACCCCGGTCAAGTGCTTCAAACCAAAGCCACGCCTGTGCGTGGCTTTTCTTTTGTCCGCGCGTGTTGTCATGTTCTGAGCCCTAGAATGTTTGGCCTCCACCCCATAAAGCCCGTCCATGTCCCAAGGTCTCATTCGCATTCGTGGTGCCCGCCAGCACAACCTCAAAAACATCGACTTGGACATCCGTACGGGTGAGTTGACCGTGGTCACCGGCCCCAGCGGCTCGGGCAAGTCGAGCCTGGTGTTTGACACCTTGTACGCCGAAGGCCAGCGTCGCTATGTAGAGACCTTCAGCGCCTACGCCCGCCAGTTTCTGGACCGCATGGACAAACCGGCCGTCGACAAGGTCGAAGGCGTGCCCCCGGCGATTGCGATCGACCAGACCAACCCGGTGCGCAGCTCACGCTCCACTGTGGGCACCATGACCGAGCTGAACGACCACCTCAAGCTCTTGTTTGCGCGTTTGGGCCAGTTGTTTGACAAAGATACCGCGCAGAGCGTGCGCACCGACAACCCCGACACGGTCTATGCCGAGCTGGCGCAGCGTGCTGCACAAGTCGGTGACCCTCGCCTGTACCTGACCTTTCCGGTCGAACTGCCCGCCAACACCAGCGCTGAGCAGGTTGAGCAGTGGCTCTCGGCCAGCGGCTTCACCAAGGTGCAAGCCGAACGCGAAGTGGCCACCCCCACCGGCCCGCGCAAGGTGCTGGACGTGATCGCCGACCGCTTTCGCATCGGCACCGCCGAAAAAGCCCGCGTGGTCGAAGCCATCGAAGTGGCGCTCAAACGTGGTGGCCGCCTGAATGTGTACGTGGAAAAACAATCGGGGTCAGACCCCAATTTTTCCTCCGAGCCCGCCTTCGACCTCTGGCGCTTTTCCACCGGCCTGCATTGCCCCGACAGCGACCAGCGCTACACCGACCCGATCCCGTCGATGTTCTCCTTCACCTCGGCCGTGGGCGCGTGCGAGACTTGCCGTGGTTTTGGCCGGGTGATTGGTGTGGATTACGGCCTGGTCATTCCCAACCCCAAGCTCACGCTGCGGGCCGGGGCCATCAAGACGCTGCAAACGCCCGCTTGGCAAGAAAACCAGGACGACCTGATGCGCCACGCCGAGGCCGCAGGCATTCCGCGTGACACGGCCTGGGACAAGCTGACCCAGGCGCAGCAAGATTGGGTGATCAACGGTTCACCCGAGTGGAAGGGCCGCTGGAATCACCAGTGGTATGGCGTCAAGCGCTTTTTTGAGTATCTGGAGAGCAAGGCCTACAAGATGCACATCCGGGTGCTCTTGTCCAAGTACCGCAGCTACACCGAGTGCCCCAGTTGCCAAGGGGCGCGTTTGAAGACTGAGAGTTTGCTCTGGCGCATTGGCAGCCACTCGGATGCCGATGGGGTGTTGCCCGTGGAGAAGCGTTTCATGCCCGCAGGCGTGAAGTGGACGCGGGCGCAGTTGGAGGCGCTGCCGGGCCTGAGTTTGCACGACATGATGATCATGCCGTTGGACCGGTTGCGTTTGTTCTTTGACCGGGTGTCGGCGTCGGGTCAGGCGTCTTTGGGGGCTGAGGAGGCCTCATCGGTTGCTGGGTTGTTGAGCAATTTGGGGGAGGCTTCGGCCGGGGATGGGCTGGGCTCCTCATACGGCGGGGGTACGCCAAAATCGTCGCCCGCCCCCCGCTCT
>CAJBLW010000169.1 GCA_903953985.1 uncultured Burkholderiales bacterium | reverse complement strand
GTGCGCAGTAGGCCCGATGGAATTTCTTCATTTGCCATAAAAACCAAGGTTTTTTGACACAATCTTGTCACAATTGGGAGCTACATTGAAGGCAGTCAGCATCAGTCACGTTGTTGGCAAGAATTTTCTTTGAACCTGCATCAGGAGCTGAAATGCTGAAATTTAAATCCCTATTGGCCGCTGTTGGTCTGAGCGCTGTGGCTGCAACCACTTGGGCAGCCGACATCACCGGCGCTGGCGCTACTTTCCCATTTCCTGTCTATGCCAAGTGGGCAGAAGCCTACAAAGCCGCTACAGGCACAGGCATGAACTACCAGTCCATCGGTTCCTCCGGTGGCATTCGCCAAATCCGAGCCAAGACCGTGACTTTCGGCGCCACAGACGCCCCAGTTTCGGGTGCTGACCTGGACAAAGACGGCATGGTTCAGTTCCCCATGATCATTGGCGGCACTGTGCCTGTGATCAACCTGGATGGTTTCAAACCCGGTGAATTGCGCGTGACCGGTCCCGTGATGGCTGAGATGTTCATGGGCAAGATCAGCAGGTGGAACGATGCCAAATTGGCTGCTTTGAACCCCGGCAAAAACCTTCCCAACGAAATCATCACCGTGGTGCACCGCGCTGACGGCTCCGGCACCACATTCAACTGGACCGACTACCTGACTGCCATCAGCAAAGACTGGGCTGACACCGTGGGCAAAGGCGCTGCGGTCAAGTGGCCTGCTCCCACGTCCGTGGGTGGCAAGGGCAATGAAGGTGTGGCGGCCAACGTGAACCGCATCAAAGGCTCTATTGGCTACGTGGAATACGCGTACGTCAAAAAGAACAACATGAATTTCATGCAAATTCAAAACGCCAATGGCAAATACGTCAGCCCTGACGACCTGACCTTTGCCGCCGCCGCAGCTGGTGCCGACTGGTTCAGCGTGCCGGGCATGGGCGTGTCCATGGTCAATGCCAAAGGCGACAACAGCTGGCCCGTCAGCACGGCCTCTTTCATCTTGATGTACAAAGCGCCCGCTGACAAAGCCGCTTCGGCCGAAGCCTTGAAGTTCTTTGACTGGTCCTTCAAAAATGGCAAGAAAATGGCCGCTGATCTGGACTACGTGCCCTTGCCCGACAGCTTGACCGAACAGATCCGTTCACGCGTCTGGTCACAAATCCAGAAGTAATCCAGGTCCCGGTCTGTCATCCGTCGGTTGTGCTCCAGCGACCGACGGATTTCTTGTTTATTTGATGCTCTTTGTTTGATGGGTCAAGACATGCAAACCCCCCTCTCCAGCGCGGACAACAACAGCCACCTGATGGCTGTGGTGAAACGCCAGCGGCTGCAAGACGTGTTGTTTCACCGCCTGACGCAGTTGTTCTCCTTGTTGGTTCTGTTGGCCTTGGCCGGGATCATCGTGTCCTTGTTCATCAACGCTTGGCCCACCTTTGCCAAGTTCGGTGCGCGTTTCATTTGGTACGTTGAGTGGGACATCATCAACGAAGAGTTTGGTGCGGCCATTGCCATCGTGGGCACCATGGCCAGTGCCGGCATCGCCATGCTGGTGGCGGTGCCTTTGGCTTTTGGCATTGCGGTCTTCCTGACCGAAACCTGCCCTGTCTGGTTGCGTCGCCCTTTGGGCACGGCCATTGAATTGCTGGCGGCGGTGCCGTCCATCATTTACGGCATGTTTGGCCTGTTTGTGTTTGCCCCCTTGTTTGCCGATTACATCCAGGTGCCGCTGCGCGATGTGCTCGGCGGTATGCCCCTCATCGGTTTCCTGTTTGGTGGGGCCACCAACGGCATGGGCATTTTGGCGGCCGGCATTGTGCTGGCTTTCATGGTCTTGCCTTTTGTGGCTGCGGTGATGCGCGATGTGTTCGAAATCACGCCGCCCATCTTGCGCGAATCGGCCTATGGCTTGGGCTGTACCACTTGGGAAGTGGTGCGCAAGATCGTGCTGCCTTATACCCAAAAAGGCGTGATCGGCGGCATCATGCTGGGCTTGGGCCGCGCCTTGGGCGAGACCATGGCGGTGACCTTTGTGATTGGCAACGCCAACCGGATGCCCACCTCGCTGTTCTCCCCAGGCACATCCATCGCTTCGACCTTGGCCAACGAATTCGGTGAAGCCGCCGACTTCCACATGTCGTCTTTGTTTGCGTTGGGATTTTTGTTGTTTGTGATCACGTTTGTGGTGTTGGCTATGGCCAAAATCTTGATCAATCGGGCTGAAAAAGCCAAGGGGTTCTGACATGGCGATGAACATGAATCACGCGCTGTACCGCAGGCGTCGCCTGGCCAACGCTTTGGGCATGGTCACCTCTATGCTGGCCATGGCTTTGGGTTTGGCCGTTTTGATGTGGATTTTGGTGGTCTTGTTTACCAACGGTTTTGCTGCACTGGACTGGAACATCTTGACCAAGGACACGCCTGCGCCAGGCACCGATGGCGGGGGCTTGCGCAACGCCATCGTGGGCAGTTTGATGATGGTCGGCTTGTCGGTGCTGGTGGCGACGCCTGTGGGCATCTTGGCAGGCATTTACCTCACCGAATATGGCGATCAAAGCAAAACGGCCGAACTCACCCGTTTTGTGACCGACATCATGCTGTCGGCGCCCTCGATCGTGATCGGTTTGTTTGTGTATGCCATCGCCGTGGCCACCTTGGGCGGGTTCTCTGGTTACGCCGGCAGCCTGGCGCTGGCTTTGATTGCTGTGCCTGTGGTCATGCGAACCACTGAAAACATGCTCCGGCTGGTGCCTGGTAGCTTGCGCGAGGCGGCTTTCGCCTTGGGCGCGCCGCGTTGGAAAGTGTCTTTGTCGGTGACGCTGCGCGCGGCCAAAAGCGGT
>CAJBLW010000168.1 GCA_903953985.1 uncultured Burkholderiales bacterium | reverse complement strand
GGCTTTGTTATCAGCGAGTTTCATGGTGGGTTTCCTCAAAAAAACAGGGGGGTGAACCAGTTGGGTTCACGCTCTCAACATGTCCAGGACTTCACACACCTCTTCGGTGCTGATCTCAGGCTGAAGTTCCTTGCGGCACAGCAGCAGGTCCATGAGATCGTTGTCTGACAAGTCCATCAGCACATACATGCCCCGGGCTTGGCCAACCGACAAACTTGCAGCGTGCTGGTTGAAAAAGCGCTCGATGAACAAATCATTTTCGAGCAGGCCTCGCCGGCTGCGCCAGCGCAGCTTGCTGAGTGACCGCTCGCTCAAAGGCGCTAGGCGGTCAGCGCCAACCAGTGACGCGTCTTCAAGAATAGGGGTGACAGTCATCAGACAGCGCGGCGCAACATCATCTCTTTGATTTTACCGATGGCCTTGGTGGGGTTCAGACCCTTGGGGCAGACATCGACACAGTTCATGATGGTGTGGCAGCGGAACAAGCGGTAAGGGTCTTCCAGGTTGTCCAGGCGCTCGGCGGTGGCTTCGTCGCGGCTGTCGGCAATGAAGCGGTAGGCTTGCAGCAAACCGGCCGGGCCCACGAACTTGTCGGGGTTCCACCAGAAGCTGGGGCAGGCAGTTGAGCAGCTCGCGCACAGGATACATTCGTACAAACCGTTCAGTTCGTCGCGCTCTTCCGGGCTTTGCAGGCGCTCGGTCTCGGGCGGGATGGTGCTGTTGATCAGGTAGGGCTTGATCGAGTGGTACTGCTTGAAAAACTGGGTCATGTCCACGATCACGTCGCGGATCACGGGCAGACCGGGCAGGGGTTTTAACACGATGGTGCCGGGCAGGGTGTTCATGTTGGTGAGACACGCCAAGCCGTTTTTGCCATTGATGTTCATTGCGTCCGAACCGCACACGCCTTCACGGCAAGAGCGGCGGAACGAAATGGTGGGGTCCACGGCTTTGAGTTTCATCAGGGCGTCCAGCAGCATGCGCTCGTGTCCGTCCAGCTCCACCTGGATGGTTTGCATGTAAGGCTTGGCATCCTTGTCGGGGTCGTAGCGGTAAATTTGGAAAGTGCGTAGGGTCATGAAAGAACTCCTGGTGTATTGGGTGGTGGACCGCCACTGATGGTGGGTGGCCCAGACAATCTTTAAAACGTGCGAACCTTGGGTGGCACAGAGTCCACAGTCAGGGGCTTGAGCTTGACGGGCTTGTAGGTCAGGCTGTTGTCGGCGCTGTGCCACAGGCTGTGTTTCATCCAGTTGGCGTCGTCGCGGCCCAATGGGGCCACGGCATCGTCCACTGGGCGCTCGTAGTCGCTCACGGTGTGGGCACCGCGGCATTCGCGGCGGGCAGCGGCAGACACAATCGTGGACTGAGCGGCTTCGATCAGGTTTTCCACTTCCAGGGCTTCGATGCGTGCAGTGTTGAACACTTTGGACGTGTCCTTCAGGCCAATGGCATTGACGCGCTCGCGGATTGCTGCAATTTTTTGCACGCCTTCGTCCATGGAGGCTTGGGTGCGGAACACGCCAGCGTGTTGCTGCATCGCGGCCCGCATGTCGTTGGCCACATCTTGAGCGTATTCGCCGCCACGGCCTTCGAGCTTGTTCAGGCGCTCGAGTGTGCGGTCTGTGGCATCGGCAGGCAGGTCTTTGTGTGACTTGGTTTTGGAGGCAAAGTCGACAATGTGGTTGCCCGCAGCTCGGCCGAACACCAGCAAGTCAAGCAGCGAGTTGGTGCCCAATCGGTTGGCGCCGTGCACCGAAACGCAAGAACATTCGCCTACTGCATATAAACCGTTGACCACGGCGTTGTGGTCGGTGCCGTTTTGCACCACCACTTGGCCGTTGATGTTGGTCGGGATACCGCCCATCTGGTAGTGGATGGTGGGCACCACTGGGATCGGCTCTTTGGTGATGTCGACGTTGGCGAAGTTGACGCCGATTTCGTACACCGAAGGCAGACGCTTGTGGATGGTTTCCGCACCCAAGTGGTCGAGCTTGAGCATGACGTAGTCTTTGTTCGGGCCGCAGCCACGGCCTTCCTTGATCTCCTGGTCCATGCAGCGGGACACGAAGTCACGCGGGGCAAGGTCTTTCAGGGTGGGCGCATAACGCTCCATGAAGCGCTCGCCATTGCTGTTGAGCAAGATTGCGCCTTCGCCGCGGCAGCCTTCGGTCAAGAGCACACCAGCACCAGCCACTCCGGTGGGGTGGAATTGCCAGAACTCCATGTCTTCCAAAGGAATGCCAGCACGAGCGGCCATGCCCAAGCCGTCACCAGTGTTGATGAAGGCGTTGGTGGAAGCGGCATAAATGCGGCCTGCGCCGCCGGTGGCCATCAGCACGGTCTTGGCGTGCAAGACGTGCAGGTCGCCTGTTTCCATCTCGAGGGCGGTCACGCCCACCACGTCGCCTTCGGCGTCTCGGATCAGGTCCAAGGCCATCCACTCGACGAAGAAGCTGGTTTTGGCGGCAACGTTTTGCTGATACAGCGTGTGCAGCATGGCGTGACCGGTGCGGTCAGCCGCAGCACAAGCGCGTTGCACCGGCTTTTCGCCATAGTTGGCGGTGTGGCCGCCAAAGGGGCGCTGGTAAATCGTACCGTCGGGGTTGCGGTCAAACGGCATGCCCATGTGCTCCAGGTCGTACACGACTTTGGGCGCTTCGCGGCACATGAATTCGATCGCATCCTGGTCGCCTAGCCAGTCGGAGCCCTTGATGGTGTCGTAGAAGTGGTAATGCCAGTTGTCGTCGGACATGTTGCCCAGCGAGGCACCGATGCCACCTTGGGCCGCCACGGTGTGCGAACGGGTGGGGAACACTTTGGACAGCACGGCCACGTTCAGGCCAGCACGGGCCAGCTGCAGCGAGGCACGCATGCCCGAACCACCGGCGCCGACGATCACGACGTCAAACTTGCGGGTGGTGATTTTGTCTTGGGTATAGCTCATGGTTTATCTTGGTTGGTGTGGTTTCATCGCAATGTCAGGCGAGGGCTGGCGCGTTACAGGCGCCACAGGGCCTGAACAGCCCAGCCGGCACAGCCGACCAGCCAGACGAGGGTGAAGACGTGCAGGGCCAGGCGCAAGGCCAGTGGCTTGACATAGTCCATCCAGATGTCACGCATGCCGACCCAGACGTGGTAGAGCAAGGCGATGATGACGGTGAAGGTCAGGACCTTCATCCACTGAGAGGCAAAAATGCCAGCCCACTCTTCGTAGCCGATGGGACCAGAGGTGAAGATCACCTGGGCCAGCAATACTACGGTGAAGAGTGCCATCAGGACGGCGGTCACTCGTTGGGCCAGCCAGTCACGAAAGCCATAGCCAGCACCGGTCACGATGCGTTTGGAGCCGTAATTCACGGACGACATAGGTCAGTTTCCTTGTTGTTTTGAGTCAGGGGCGGAGAAATCAATACAGACCAAACAGCTTGGCGGCCAGTACGGCGGTCAAGCCCAGGCTCAGCACCAAGGTGGCCACAGCAGAAGACTTGCCGAATTCTTTGGTCACGGCGTGAAAAGAGTCCATGTAGAGGTGGCGCACGCCAGCAATGAAGTGGTGCAAATAAGCCCAGATCAGCGCCAGAGCCAACAACTTGAAGAACCAGCCGGGCACGAAGCCGATGCCGATGCCAAAAGCGGCTGAGAGCTTGGCGTAGGAAATTTCTGATGTGATGGAGTTGTCAAACATCCAGATGAACAGGGGCATGAGCAAGAACATCAGGAAACCGCTGATGCGGTGCAGGATGGACACGATGCCAGCGGCGGGCAGGCGGTACGAGGGCAGGTCTTTCAGGGCGTTGATGTTGCGGAATTCAGGCCGCTTGCGGACGAGTTCGGTCATGTGAGTACTTTCTGGGTGTAACGCGTTCGTGTTGTGGATAACAAGCCGTTGGATTCTATTGCAACGCAGCAAACTGACGTGAGCATTTCAGCGACAGTCTTCTACAAGACGTTGAAGGCGGCTTTCAGTCAGTTCAAATCGTTGTGGTAATGGTGTTTGTCGGTGCGGTAGAGGCCGCGCCGCAGCTCCATCGGGGTGTCTTTGTAGGTGTAGGCAATGCGCTCCACACTGAGCAAGGGCGTGTTGGGGGGCAGTTGCAGCAATTCCCTTTGTGCCTTGTCGGGTAACACAGCTCGGATTTTTTCTTCGGCGCGCACCATGCGAACACCGAACTCGGTTTCAAACAGGGCGTACATGGGCCCGTTGTAATCGGCTAAGCGTTCGGCCGTCAAGCCCTTAAAAGGGGTGGCCGGCAACCACAAGTCTTCCAAGATGGTGGGCACCTTTGCAAACGAAAGGACTCTCCGCACCTGCAGCACGCTGTCGCCAGAACGCAAAGCCAATGCGCGTGCGATTTCGGCCGTGGCGCGCAAGCGTTTGCAGTCGACGATCTCACGCTGTGCGGGGCCCTCGGTGTTCAGGTCGCCCTGATCGGGCACCAGTTTCAAAAACCGGTATTGCACCTGGTGCTCGGCGTGGGTGGCGACAAAGGTGCCTTTGCCTTGCTTGCGGATCAGAAGATGCCCGCTGGCCAGCTCATCGATGGCTTTGCGTACGGTCCCCTGGCTGACCCGGTAACGCACGGCCAAATCCATTTCGCTGGGTATCGACTCGCCGGGTTTCCATTCACCGGCCTGCAGGCTTTGCAGGATCAAGCCCTTGATCTGCTGGTACAGCGGGCTGAACGCGGCAGTAGCGGCCTGGAATTCGGCAGCCGCAGGAGCGTCGGTGGGTGGCAAAGTGGTGTTCATGGACGAGAGCTGGACAGGCGGGTCAGTTGGCAGTCAGGTGACAGATCTTATCTTATATGAGACATAAGACAAATTGACGATTCAGGGTTTTCGCGGGTACACTCGAAGGCTGTTTGCTTGCGCTTTCGGCTTTCACGATGAGGCTGGGTGCGTGGGTCCGGTACGCCGGACGGCCTTGCCGACATGGGTGTTGGCGTTGGACCGTAATCCTTGTTTTCAACACTTCGGAGTTTTCCACCATGAGCAAAAAGCCCGTCCGCGTTGCCGTCACCGGCGCAGCAGGTCAAATCGGTTACGCATTGTTGTTCCGCATCGCCTCAGGCGAAATGCTGGGCAAAGACCAGCCTGTCATCCTGCAGTTGCTCGAAGTGCCGGTGGAAGGCCCACAAAAAGCGCTCAAGGGCGTGATGATGGAACTCGAAGACTGCGCGTTCCCCTTGTTGGTCGGCATGGAAGCCCATGGCGACCCCATGACCGCATTCAAGGACGTGGATTACGCTTTGTTGGTCGGTTCGCGTCCACGCGGCCCAGGCATGGAGCGTGCCGAGTTGCTCGCCATCAATGGCGCCATCTTCACGGCTCAAGGCAAGGCACTGAACGCTGTGGCTTCGCGCAACGTCAAAGTGCTGGTCGTGGGCAACCCTGCCAACACCAATGCCTACATCGCCATGAAAGCCGCGCCTGATCTCAAGCCCGGTAACTTCACAGCCATGCTGCGTTTGGACCACAACCGTGCCCTGTCGCAAATCGCTGCCAAGACTGGCAAGGCCGTGGCCGACATCGAAAAACTGTGCGTCTGGGGCAACCACTCGCCCACCATGTACGCCGACTACCGTTTCGCTACCATCCAGGGCGAGTCGGTTAAGGACATGATCAACGACCAGGAATGGAACGCCAACGTGTTCCTGCCCACGGTGGGTAAGCGCGGCGCGGCCATCATCGAAGCCCGTGGCCTGTCCTCGGCGGCATCGGCTGCTAATGCGGCCATCGACCACATGCGCGACTGGGCCTTGGGCACCCACGGCAAGTGGGTCACCATGGGCATTGCGTCGCAAGGCTGGTACGGCATCCCAAAAGATGTCATGTTCGGCTTCCCTGTCACTTGCGAAAATGGCGAGTACAAAGTTGTTGAGGGCTTGGACATTGACGCCTTCAGCCAGGCTTGCATCGACAAGACTCTGAAAGAGTTGACCGACGAGCAAGCTGGCGTCGCCCACCTGATCTGATTCAGGCCGAGAAGTCCAAGTGAGCCATCCTCGCGACGTTCTGTTGGGAGCACAAGCCGCAAGCGTGCAGCTGCCGGTATGTGACCACTACAGCGGAGTGGAGGCGAGGATGCGCAAAAGCCTGCAATTGCAGGCAGAAATGATGCAAGAGTTCGGCGCTTGCGTTTTTGATGTCACCTTGGATTGCGAAGACGGCGCGCCAGTCGGTGGCGAAGCCGAGCATGCAGCGCTGGTGACCGAACTGGCACTGGCCGCAAAAGCCGCTCGCGCCGATGCGCGCATTGCGGTGCGGGTCCACCCGGTGGACCACCCCAGTTTTGAATCCGACATGAGCCACATTGCAGGCCGGGCCGGTCGCGTTTTGACGCACATCATGGTGCCCAAAGTCGAGAGCGTGGCCGATGTGGATCGCGTTCAAGCGGCCTTGATTACTGCGGGTGCTGGCCATTTGCCGGTGCATGTGCTGATCGAGTCGCCCGCAGCCGTGCACTGCGCCTTTGACATCGCCGCCCACCCGCGTGTGCAGTCCATCAGCTTTGGCCTGATGGATTTTGTGTCGGCGCACGGCGGTGCGATTCCCGCCGAGGGCATGGGCATCCAGGGTCAGTTCACACACCCGCTGGTGCTGCGCGCCAAGCTCGAGATCGCCAGCGCCTGCCATGCGCACGGCAAAGTGCCCTCGCACTGCGTGGTCACCGAATTCAAGAACACCGATGCCATTCGCCTGGCCGCCCAAAAAGCCAACCGCGAGCTGGGTTACACCCGCATGTGGAGCATTCACCCCGACCAGATTCGCCCCATCCTGGAGGCCATGGCCCCCAGTGAGGCGCAGATCGACCAAGCCAGTCAGATCATTTTGGCTGCGCAAACGGCCGACTGGGCGCCCATCAGCCACGCAGGTCAATTGCACGACCGGGCCAGTTACCGTTTTTTCTGGCAACTGATTGAGCGCGCGCACCAGACCGGCCGCCATTTGCCCGCCCCAGTGCAGGCTTTGTTTGATGTGGCCTCTCCGAGCCCGCAGCGCAGCCTGTCATGATGGCCGAATTCTTCAAAGGGATGCCCATGTTCAAGAGCCTTGTTGTTCTGGTCGGTACGGCGTTGCTTTTGCCTGCTTGGGCACAAAGTCAGGGCCAGTCCGGCGCCAAGGCGCAACCTTACCCTTTGTCTGCGCAGGCCAAAGCCCGCGCTGATGCTGATATCACGGCACGCCTGCAGGCCCGAGCCATTGCCGAGGCCGCTGCCCAAGCGGCAGCTTTGGCCAAGTCCTCCAAGCCAATGACCACACAGCCGCCAGCCGGTGCAGCCCCACCGGATGGCGTGCCCGCCTTCGCCTTGCCCTCTCGGCCCACGGATGCCCAGGCTTCTGCGCCCATGCAGCCGCTGCCTGCTTGGACCGGGGTTCAGCCCTTACAAAGAGAGACGCTTGGAACTCCTTCTTTGGCAGCCGTGCCTGCCACCGCCCCGGCGCTGGCCGCGATGCCGCCCCTGGTGCCTGTGGACGCTGTTTTGGCTGCGACTGCTCCCGTGGTTCACAGTGCGTCAGATCCAGTGTCTCAAGAATTGGCCATTGCCCAGCAAATTCACCTGGGCCTCATGCCCTGTGAAATGGGGGCTAGCGTGCGCGTCGAAGCCGATGCGGCGGCGCCCGGTTACTTCCATGTGCAGGGCAAAGGCTTCCGTTACCGCATGTACCCTGTGCGCACCAGCACGGGCGCATTGCGTCTGGAGGACAAAAAGGCCGGTGCCGTTTGGCTGCAACTGGCCAACAAGTCCATGCTGATGGACCAGAAAAAAGGCCGACGTGTAGCAGACGAATGCGCACACCCTGAGCAAGTGGCCTTTGGCCAGGACATGAAAACCAACCCACCACCCAGCCTGTTTGAAAAAACAGGCATGGGCAGATCCAACGATTGACTTTGACTGACCGGAGAAAAAACCATGTTGAAAACCTACCGTGAACACGCCGCCGAACGCGCCGCCTTGGGCATCCCACCTTTGCCGCTGGATGCCAAACAAGTGGCCGAACTGATCGAGTTGATCAAGAACCCGCCTGCAGGCGAAGACGCCTTCTTGATGGACCTGCTGACCCACCGCGTGCCACCGGGCGTAGACGATGCCGCCAAGGTCAAGGCTTCTTTTCTGGCTGCTGTGGCGCACGGCGAAATCAGTGTGCGTTTGGTGTCCAATTCCAAGGCCACCGAGCTGCTGGGCACCATGGTGGGCGGCTACAACGTGCACCCGCTGATCGAATTGCTCGACAACGCTGAAGTGGCTGCCGTGGCTGCTGAAGCCCTGAAGAAAACATTGTTGATGTTTGATTTCTTCAACGACGTCGCCGAAAAAGCCAAGGCCGGCAACGCCAAGGCCAAGGACGTCATGCAAAGCTGGGCCGAGGCCGAGTGGTTCACCAGCCGCCCCGAAGTCGAGAAAAAAATCACCATCACCGTGTTCAAGGTGCCCGGCGAAACCAACACCGATGACTTGTCGCCTGCGCCTGATGCCTGGAGCCGTCCTGACATCCCATTGCACTATTTGGCGATGTTGAAAAACACCCGCGAAGGCGCGGCCTTCAAGCCCGAAGAAGACGGGAAACGCGGCCCGATGCAGTTCATCGACGATCTGAAGAAAAAAGGCCACCTGGTGGCTTACGTCGGTGACGTGGTCGGTACAGGTTCTAGCCGCAAATCGGCCACCAACAGCGTGATCTGGGCTACTGGCCAAGACATCCCATTTGTGCCCAATAAGCGCTTCGGCGGCGTGACGCTGGGTGGCAAGATTGCCCCCATCTTCTTCAACACGCAAGAAGACTCCGGTGCACTGCCGATTGAAGTCGACGTGTCGAGCTTGAACATGGGCGACGTGGTGGACGTGCTGCCCTACGAAGGCAAGATCGTGAAGGACGGCGCCACCATTACCACCTTCCAGCTCAAGAGCGATGTGCTGTTTGACGAAGTGCGTGCCGGCGGCCGGATCAACCTGATCATCGGCCGCAGCTTGACCGCCAAGGCGCGTGAGTTCTTGGGCCTGCCCGCATCCACCGTGTTCCGCCTGCCCACCGTGCCTGCATCGACCAAGGCTGGTTTTACCTTGGCCCAAAAGATGGTCGGTCGTGCAGTTGGTTTGCCAGAAGGTCAAGGCGTTCGCCCGGGCACCTACTGCGAACCCAAGATGACCACCGTGGGTTCACAAGACACCACCGGCCCCATGACCCGCGACGAGTTGAAAGACTTGGCTTGCCTGGGCTTCTCGGCCGACATGGTCATGCAATCGTTCTGCCACACCGCGGCTTACCCCAAGTCGGTGGACGTCAAAACCCACCGCGAACTGCCAGCCTTCATCAGCAACCGAGGTGGTGTTTCATTGCGCCCTGGTGATGGCGTGATCCACAGCTGGCTCAACCGCCTGTTGTTGCCCGACACCGTCGGTACCGGTGGCGACTCGCACACCCGTTTCCCCATCGGTATTTCTTTCCCCGCAGGCTCCGGCTTGGTGGCCTTTGGAGCAGCGACTGGCGTGATGCCTTTGGACATGCCCGAGTCGGTGTTGGTTCGCTTCAAAGGCGAGATGCAGCCCGGCGTGACCCTGCGCGATTTGGTGCATGCCATTCCGCTTTACGGCATCAAGCAAGGCCTGTTGACTGTGGCCAAGTCCGGCAAGATCAACGAGTTCTCGGGCCGCATCCTGGAAATCGAAGGCCTGCCTAACCTCAAGGTCGAGCAAGCGTTTGAATTGTCCGATGCCTCTGCCGAGCGTTCGGCCGCCGGTTGCACGATCAAACTCAATAAGGAGCCGGTCGAGGAGTACCTCAAGTCCAACGTGGTGCTCATGAAGAACATGATCGCCGACGGTTATGCCGATGCCCGCACCCTGGCGCGCCGCATCGAAAAAGTCGAAGCCTGGTTGGCCGCGCCCAACCTGCTCGAAGCCGACAAGGACGCCGAATACGCGCACGTCATCGAGATCGACATGAACGAGATCAAAGAGCCGATTTTGTGCTGCCCCAACGACCCGGACGACGCCAAGTTCTTGTCCGAAGTCGCTGGCACCAAGATCGACGAAGCCTTCATCGGTTCGTGCATGACCAACATCGGACACTTCCGCGCAGCGGCT
>CAJBLW010000167.1 GCA_903953985.1 uncultured Burkholderiales bacterium | reverse complement strand
GGGGGGCGTTTACCAATTTGGCCAAAATCAGCGATGGCTGTGTGGCCTTGTGGGCACGGGTGTTGCTGGCCACGCCGAACAGCCGTTTGCAGTTGCGCTGGAAGACCCTGGTTGACAGTGGGGTGCGCCAGACTTTGCGCGAGCGCTTTGCCAGCCACGGGGTGTCACCAGGACGAATTGAGATGTATGGCGCTACACGCCATGCCGATATATTGGCGGCTTACGGTGAGGTGGATGTGGCGCTGGATACGTGGCCTTTTTCAGGTGCAACCACAACCTGTGAGGCTTTATGGATGGGCGTGCCGGTAGTGACTTTGGTTTCAGATCGCCCGGCGGGGCGGCAGTCGGCCAGTATTTTGCAAACGCTGGATGCTTCAGACTGGATTGCACACAGTGAGGAAGATTTTGTGCTGCGGGCTGTCGCATGTGCAGATGACCATGATGCTTTGGTGCTGTCGCGTCAGGGCTTGCGCAAAAAAATGGCGTCCACCTCTTTAGGAGATGGGCGCCTGTTTGCGCATGGTTTTGCGCAGACTTTGCGGCGCTTGGTTTGAACTTACCAGCGCTTGGCCAAGACCATCTGCAGCTGTTGTCGATTCAGTTTTGATCCTGCTTCGATTTCGGCACCGCCATTGAGAGTGAGACCTTGCCCGAGGGCCATTTCCTTGAGTCTCAATTTGGCTACAAAAGCCTGTGTAGATGACATACCGACCGGGACAGCAAAGCTGTATTGGGTGCCGTTGTAGACGTTGGCCGCATTGGTCAGTGACGCATTGAGTTGGCGATTGGGGTTCAGTTCGGCACGCACACCCCATTGGATGCTGGCGGCACTGAACTGGTGTTGAAAACCCACGAAAACAGGGATTCCCGTTTGGCCGTATTTGGCAGTCTGCAGACCTGCCGTGGTCCCTGCTGCGCTGCTGGTTTCTGCTGTTGCACTTTGGGCGTAGTGAACCAACCCGGCCTCCAACATCAGCCGCGCCGAAATGGCTTGCACAGGTACGCCCGTAGACAGGCGTACACCCATGACCCGCACTGAAGCGCTGTGAATTTGGCTCTCGGCTGCAGCCAATTCGGTGACGTTGCGCACGATGTCGGCAGAGCTTTGGCCCGCATAGACAGCAGCCACCAGTGGCTCGGCTTGGCCCCAATGTATACCTCGGCTTGCGCCCAGAAGCCAAGTGCGGCCCTGTCCGGAGCCCGCAGTGCTGGCTTTGAGTTTTTGATCGGCCAGACCTCCGAAGATTTTCCAGGCTGTTGGACTTTGGTCAGATGTGTGCTGAAGCAAAACAGCGGTGCTGTTAATGTTTTGGTTGTTTTGTGCGCTCAGGCCAGCTTGGTCATATCGGGTGCGATTGGCGGTCACTGCCACTTCCAGGCTTTGGCCATCAGGCGTGACCATGGTGTTTTGGCGTGACAAGATGGATTGGGCAGCATCCATGGCCATATTCAGCGGGCTGGCCATCATGCCTGCACCAATGCCAGAAACGGCGCCCGTGCTTGCTGTGTAAAACCCGGCTTCCACGGCTGTGGGCGCAGATGCGCCAGTGGTGGCAACATAAAAGCCAAGTGGCGCAGCATCAGCTGCGGTCCGGCCAGTTGATCCCACAAAATAGCCCAAGGGCGCTGGCGTAGGGCTTGTGGCGCCCTGAATGTTTGTGAAGTAACCAACGGGAGCTGGGGTTTCACTTGTGGCGCCAGTCCGGTCAACGTAAGAGCCAGCTTGAGCAGGCGTTGCTGCAGACTGTCCGGATGTGGCCACGTAATAACCCACAGGCGCCTCGGTGGCAGAAGTCCGGCCTGCAGCGGGGACGAAATAACCCGCTGGGGCTGGGGTGGCTTCGGAGGCCCCCCCAATGGGCACAAACTTGCCGACTGGCGCTGCTATGCAGTTGCTGCCGTCTAATGGATCGAATTCACCTGGTTGGCATGTTGAGGCTGATGCTCCTGCAGCTGCGCAAACACCTAT
>CAJBLW010000166.1 GCA_903953985.1 uncultured Burkholderiales bacterium | reverse complement strand
GCATCAAGCCCAGGCCCACCATGATGATGCCGCCCGCCACGCAGACAAAACGGCTGCGCACGCCGGTCACGCCCACCAGCCCCACGTTCTGCGAAAAACTGGTGTACGGGAAGGTGTTGAAGATGCCGCCGATCAGGGTGCCCAGACCGTCGGTACGCAGCCCGGCTGTGAGCATTTTTTGATCAACTTTTTTGCCGGTCAGATCGCCCAACGCGAGGAACATGCCGGTCGACTCGATCATCACCACAATCATCACCAAGGTCATGGTCAGGATCAGGATTGGGTCAAAGACGGGGGCGGCAATTTCGAATGGCAGCACCAGGTCAAACCAGCCGGCTTTGCCGACTTTGTCGAACGTCATGAGCCCGGCAGCGGTGGCCACCACACCACCGATCACGATGCCCAATAGCACCGAAATGTTGGCCACAAAGCCACGGGCGTACTTGGCAATCAGCAAGATGGACACCAACACGATGGCGGCAATGCCGATGTGCGACAGCTGCGCGTACTTGGGGTTGGGCACCGTGCCCACGATGTTCATGCCGGCAGGCACGGGGGGCACCGCGCCCGTGCTGGCCGCTTGTTTGGCGGCATCGAGCCAGGCCAGGTGTTCCGGGTTGGGGATGCTGGGCGCTGTGGGGCCGAAGGGGTTGCCAAAAATCCAGTTGATGCCCACACGCATCAAGCTGATGCCGATGACGGCAATGATGGTGCCGGTCACGACCGGCGGGAAAAACCGCAACATCCGACTGACTATCGGCGCAATCAAGATCGATATCACCCCCGCGCCAATGATGGCCCCGAAGATCAACCCCGCGCCTTGAACGCCCGGGTTGTTGTTGGCCATGGCAACCATCGGAGCCACAGACGCAAACGTCACGCCCATCATCACGGGCAGCTTGATGCCGAACCACTGGGTAGCACCCAGCGACTGGATCAGCGTGACGATGCCGCAGCAAAACAGGTCGGCCGAGATCAGCATCGCCACTTGTTCAGGGCTGAGCTTGAGGGCGCGGCCCACGATCAGAGGAACGGCCACCGCGCCGGCATACATCACCAGCACATGTTGCAGGCCCAAAGCGGCGAGTTTGCCATTGGGCAAATGCTCGTCCACGGGATGGATGGTTGAACTCATGGAGGGGTCTCCTGAAAAGTAAACAGAGGGGAAAACTGCAAAGAAACTAGATGTGTGCTTCTTTGAGTTCCAAACTGTATACAAAATAGAATGCGATGTGGATGCGTGAAAACCCTGTGTGTTCAAAGTCAATGTGTCCCGGACGCAAAAAAACCGCCTGAACCCCGAAGGGCGGCGGTTTTCAGTGCACGCAGGTCAACTCAAACCGGCATCAATGGAAACAGCGCATGGTCCATCGGTACGCCAGCGGGCAGTTCCTGGTCCAGCCCGGGAAAGGGCGGCGAGGTCACCCAAGGCCGTGGGGCGTGGGTCATGTCGTCGCCCAAAAAGCGCACCGAGTACACGCGCCTGCGCTGGGTGCCGTCCACGCCTGCTGAGGCATGCAGGCTGAGCATGTGAAAACACACCAGATCGCCCGGCTGCAAGTCCCAGCCGAGGATGGGGAAGTCTTCGCGGTGGTTGTCGATGTCAGGCAACTCGGTCAGCGAGCCTTCGGGAAACCATTTGGCTTGGTTGGTCATGAAGGTGCGCGGCATGAGCCAGTGGCCACGGTGTGAGCCCGCGACAAACTCCAGCGTGGACGGGCGGGACACCGGGTCCACCGGAATCCAGAAGCTGATGTTTTGCAGACCGTCCACGTTGTAATAAGGCTGGTCCTGGTGCCAGGGCGTGCGCTGGCGCGTGCCGGGTTCCTTGACCAACAGGTGGTCGTGGTACAGGCGCACGGTGGCGCTTTGCATCAGTCGCTGGGCCAGTGCGGCCAAGGGTGTGTCAAAGATGAAGCGCTTGAACTGCGGGATGTCCTGCCAGTTGCAAAAGTCTTCAAAAAAGCGCCCCGGGTCGTCCGGCTTGCTGGCCACCATGCCGCGTGGGCTGGGGTGGGCCAGGTTGGCCTCGATGCCGTCCCGCAGCAGGGCCACTTCTTCGGGCGTGAACAAGTTGCGGATGCACACCGCGCCATCGCGCTGGTAGTCGGCCACATCTTGGTCGGTGGTGCAGGCCTGCACGCGCTGGCGCAGGGTGTCAAGCTGCGGCGCGCTCATGTTCAAGCCAGCAAATCCAGCAACGTCCGTGCAATCACCTTGGTCGCCCGGCGCAGGTCTTCCAGTTCCACATGCTCATCGGCACGTTTGGCATTGGACTCGAGCACGGTGCGCGGCCCTGCGCCGTAGATCACGCCGGGGATGCCGCGCTCCACATACAGGCGCACGTCGGTGTAGAGCGGGGTGCCCAATGCAGGGATGGCTTCACCGAAGACTTGTTCGCCGTGTTTCTGGATGGCGCTGACCAGGGGCTGGTTGCCCGCCAGCGGTTTCATGGCGTTGGCCAGCAGCATGCGGCGCACATCCACTTTCAGCACATGGCCCCCGCGGGGGGGCTTGAAGCTGGCAGCGGCGTCGGCAATGGTTTGGCGAATGCTGGCTTCCACTTCAGCCGGGTTTTCTTCGGGGATCATGCGGCGGTCGAGCTTGAAGCTGACTTTGCCGGGCACCACGTTGGTGTTGGTCCCGCCTTCGATTAGGCCCACGTTCAGATAGGGGTGGCTGATGCCCTCGACTTGGGACGTGACCTTCAGGTATTGGGTGTTGAGCGCGAGCAGGGCGCTCAGGATGTGCACCGCGCCTTGCAGCGCATCGGTGCCGCTGTCGGGGATGGCAGCGTGCGACATCTCGCCTTGCACCGTGACTTCCATTTGCAGGCAGCCGTTGTGTGCGGTGACGACCTGGTAGCTGAAGCCTGCCGCGATCATCAGGTCGGGCTTGGTCAGGCCCTTGGCCAGCAGCCAGCCGGGGCCCATTTCGCCGCCAAACTCTTCGTCATAGGTGAAGTGCAGTTCCACACCGCCT
>CAJBLW010000165.1 GCA_903953985.1 uncultured Burkholderiales bacterium | reverse complement strand
TATCGGGCCGGATCAATAGGCAAGCGTCTTGAGCAAGGCTTGGCCCATGCGAATCTGCACACCCTGCGCTATACCTTCAACCAAGGCAAAGCCTTTGGGCACAAACACCAAAATGGTGGAGCCGTGCTCGAACCAGCCCATTTCCTGGCCCTTGGCATAGGCCACATCACAGGGCATTTCGTTCGGGCCTTTGTAGCGCAGGTTGAGCAACACATCGACCGCATGAAAGCGCATGCTGGCCACCAACACAGCCGCCACGGGCACCATCAAGAAAGGCACGCCCTCTTGCGTTTGCATGTGCAAGACCGCCCGTTCGTTTTTGCAAAACAGCTCTTGTACTCGCGCAAGAGCCACTGGGTTCACATTCCAGGTGTCACCCGAGATGTAAGTCACATGCTGGAGTTGCACATCGTGCGGCGCATGAAAGCGGTGGTACATGCTGCTGGTCAGGCGCAACGTGATGTAGGTGCCCCCTTCCAGCGCGGCAGGCCAATGTTGGCAATGCGCGGATGTCCCCAGCAAAGTTTCCAACTGGTATGGAAAACCTTTGGCCTGAAAAACCTGGCCATGGGTGATCGTGCCACAAGCACCCACGATGGCATCACAAGGCGAGGTCATGAGCGTGGGGTCCGGGTTGACCACCCGAGCCCCAGGCTTGAGCTCACGCGTGAAGCACGCATGCAAGCTGTCAAATTGGGTGTGCTTGGCGTCGCTCAAGTCCAGGTCACTGAACCAGCGCCAAACCGACATGGACGACTTGACCACCCAAGGGTGTCGGATCTGGCTCCACCAGCCCATGAATCGGGTCAAGGTGATGCGTGGGATGCGGTTGGTGAGCAAGAAGTTCAGGTCTTCTTGTAGCAGCCACTTTTGAAAATATCGTCGAATCTTCATCATGTTGTCACTCAATTTGAATAAAAAGAAATTTCATTGACACAAGGAAACTGCTGTGAACCCCACTTGGATCAGTCTGGGCGTGCTGGCCGCAATGGCCCCAAGCCTGCATCGGCGCATACAACTCTCGCGTGCCAAGCACCGCTCGCTGGCCGGGCACTCGCGCATGGCCAAACGGCTGGCACGCTGGTTGCCCGGTTACGGCTTCGATGAGGCTGAATTTTTCGGCTGCGACGGCGCCCCCGCAAACATTCAGGCGCAACGCCGTGCGGCATTTTTTGCCTTGGGCCAAACGCTGCAAACGCGTCACCGCCTGAGCATCGAGGCCACTGCGGCGGCACGCGAGAACATCTCTGACATGCAATTCATCGCGGCCTACCGCGTGCCCTTCCAGTTCAGCCCGGTGGTGCGCGAGCACCTGAAGGTCGGCTCGTTCTTGCAATCGGCCCATGGCGTGCACGTCACCGATCTGGACGGTCAGGTTTTTTACGATCTGACGGGCTCTTATGGCGTGAACGTGTTTGGCGCTGACTTTTACAAACGCACCATGGCGGAGGGCATGGCCCGCACCCAAGCGTTGGGCCCAGTGCTGGGTTCTTACCACCCCGTGGTGGCCGACAACGCCGAGCGCCTCAAAGCCATTTCCGGCTTGGACGAGGTCTCGTTTCACATGTCGGGCACCGAAGCTGTGATGCAGGCAGTGCGCCTGGCCCGCTACCACACGCGCCGGAAAAACATCGTGCGTTTTTGCGGGGCTTACCATGGCTGGTGGGAAGACGTGCAACCCGGCCCGGGCAACCCAATGCCACCGCGCGAAACCTACACCCTGAGCGACATGAACGAGCGCAGCTTGCAAGTCTTGCGCACCCGCAAGGACATCGCTTGCGTGCTGATCAACCCCCTGCAGGCGCTGCACACCAATGCGAACGCGCCCGGCGACTCGACCCTGGTGGACAGCAGCCGGCGCGCTGCTTATGACCGCGAGGCTTACACCGCTTGGCTCAAGGCCTTGCGACAGGTCTGCACAGAACGCGGCATTGCATTGATATTTGACGAGGTTTTTTTGGGCTTCCGGTTGGCCGCAGGCGGTGCGCAAGCTTACTTTGGCGTGCAGGCCGATTTGGTCACCTATGGCAAAACCCTGGGCGGTGGATTTCCCGTCGGTGTGGTGTGCGGCAAGCGCGAATGGATGCGCCGATTCGATGAAAAACGACCGGCCGATATTTGCTTTGCACGTGGCACCTTCAACGCACACCCTGCGGTCATGGGTGCGATGTCGGTCTTTCTTGAACAACTGGAAACCCCCGAAATCAAGGCCATTTACGAAGGACTGGACGAGCGCTGGAATGCCCGTGCTGCGCTGTTCAACAGCACCATGCAATCGCGTGGTTTGCCCTTGCAAGCGGCCAACATGTCGAGCGTCTGGACACTTTTCTACACCCAGCCCAGCCGCTACAACTGGATGCTGCAGTACTACCTCAGGCTGCATGGATTGGCGCTCAGTTGGGTGGGGACAGGTCGTTTGATCTTCAGCCTCAACTACAGCGACGCCGACTTTGAAGCCGTGCTGCAGAAGTTTGTGTTGGCGGCTGAAGACATGCAGCGCGATGGTTGGTGGTGGCATGCCCCTGAGATCACCAACAAATCCATCCGCCGCAGCATCCTCAAGGAAACACTGTTTCGCTGAAGACAAACCCCGGTTCACTGTTGCACAGTGAACCGGGGTTCTAAACTTTCAGCGGCCAGTGTGTAGCGTGCTGTCGGCAAAGCGCTCGCCCCGCAACAACTGCCAAGGCGCCCTGTGGTACAGGTAAATGTCGTGGAATGGATCGGTGATGATCTTGGTCATCCAGACCAGCCCGGTTTGCACGTCGTGCAGAAAAAACAAATGAATCGTACGGAACAGCAAAGCTGCCGCACCCAAATACAGCCAGGCAAAACCTACAGCCCGCATAAACTCAAACCAAGTGTCATGCACAGGCAGCAAACCCATGAAGCCAGGATTCATGTAAATGGCCAAAGGCAACAGGGCCCAGACACTCAAAAGAACCACCTTGCGGCGCAAGTTGTAGCCCACCTTGATCTCTTCCTTGAAGTCGTTAGTGGCTTCGTTGACATGGTCATAGCCCAAGGGTTCAAAGAAAAAGTGACCAGCTTGCCTGGAGGTCATGGAAACCATCCACGCCAGCAACGCGGCCATGGCCGGATCGATCCACAGCATGCCGTAGGCCACCACGAAAGCCATGGCACTGAGCAAGTGCAAGGACTGGTTGATGCGGCAATGGTGGTAGTAACGGTGATCGTCCCAACGCTGCACTTCCAAAGCTTTCAAAAAATCTTTCACAGAAACCCCTCTAGTTGAATGTATGAAGATCATCATCAATTCGTGTGAAAAATCAGTGACAAGGCTTTTGTCATCAAACTGTTAAAACCTGCGGTCACCATCGAGCCATGCAAGAACAAGACAATGCGTCCTTCTGGGTCGAAAACTTTGTGCCCGCCAACGCCTCATTGCGCATTGCGGTGGTGACCGAAACCTGGCCCCCCGAGGTCAATGGCGTTGCACTGACGCTTTCGCGCCTGATCCAAGAGCTGAGCCAACGCCAACACACGATCCAGCTCATTCGTCCCCGGCAAGACCGCCATGAAACCGAAAGCCATCGGGAGGGCTGGAGTGAGCTGCTGATCAAGGGCATGCCCATCCCACGCTACCCCCAGCTCAAGCTGGGATTTCCCAGCAAAAAATCACTGATCAAGGCCTGGAGTCTGCAAAGGCCCGACTTGGTGCACATCGCCACAGAGGGGCCGCTGGGATGGTCCGCCCTGCAAGCGGCCAGGGTCTTGCGTTTGCCCGTCACCTCCGACTTCAGAACCAATTTTCAGAGCTACAGCAAGCACTACGGTGTCGGTTGGCTGCAAAAACCCATCGTGGCTTATTTGCGAAAATTTCACAACCGCACCTTGTGCACCATGGTGCCTACCCAGGCCATGCACGACCAGCTCAAAATCTTGGGGTTTCACAACCTCCAGGTGGTGGCCCGCGGCGTGGACACACAACTGTTCACGCCCGACAAACGCAGCACCAGCTTGCGCAGTCAATGGCACACCGATGACCAGACCCTGGTCATCTTGTCGGTAGGGCGCCTGGCGGCAGAAAAAAATCTGGATTTGACGGTCAAAACTTACCAGGCCATGAAACAAAACAACCGTCCAGTGAAACTTGTTTTTTGCGGCGATGGCCCTTACCGGGCCAAACTCCAAGCCGAGTGCCCGGACGCCATCTTCATGGGCATGGCCAGCCAAGCACAATTGGCCGTGGCCTACGCCAGTGCCGATTTGTTCATGTTCCCCAGCCTCACCGAAACCTTTGGCAACGTGACCTTGGAAGCCCTGGCCAGCGGCACCCCAGTCTTGGCGTTTGACTGTGCCGCCGCCAAAGAAGTCATTGACGACGAACACAATGGCTGGCTCGTTCCAGGTGAAGATGCGCAACGCTTTGTCTTGCGTGCTTTGGCCATCTCACAAAAAGCCTCGACCTTGCAAGCGGCTCGATTGAACGCAGCGGCCAGCATTCGAAAATGGGAATGGTCCAGCATTGCCACCGAGGTGGAGAACATGTTCCGAAGGGTCCTGACGGGTGCGCTAACTGAGCGTTGAACCCCGCTTGACGACCCTGCGGCGCCACGGCAAAACGGCCAGCCACAGAGGCAAAGACAAGCACAGCATCATGGCCAACAGGGGCCAATCCCAGGCCAACAGCAGGCTGTACAAGCCCAGCATCACCAACACACTCAGGTTTTCGTTGAAGCCCTGCACGGCAATCGAACGCCCAGGCGGCATGATTTTGAGGCCCCGGTGTTGCAACAAGGCATTCATGGGCACCAGCAACATGCCACCCGCACAGCCTGCCGCCAGCATCATGGGCACGGCCAGCCACAGGCTTTGCGTCAGGGCCAAAGCAGGCATCAAGCAAGCCAACACCACCGCCCAGACCCTCTGCCGTCGGGCGCGAAAGATGCGACAGGTGAGCGCCGCCATGACAGCGCCACCGATCACCCCCAGTGCCACCAGACCTTGCAAATAAGCCCCGGCTTGCAAAGTCAAGCCGGCCTGCGTCTGCGCCCACACCAGGACCAAGAACTGCAGCACAGCACCCACCCCCCAGCTGAACGTCGTGACCCGCAAAGAAACGCCCCCCAAGGGGTCTCGCCACAGGTTCAAGTGGTTGACCCAAAAAGCCGACCAACGAATATCCGCCCAAGACCACGCCGATTGCCTGGGCGAACGCAAGGCATACATCCCGATGTTGAGCACGGCAGACATCACATACAACAGGCAGATCACGCCCAAACCAAAACCGATTTGGGTTTCAACCAGCCAATCGGTTGTGGCCCAAGCCAAGACACTTTGGGGCCCATCATCCCCCCAAGACCCTGAGCCCATCAGCCACCCACCCAGCACCACACCCCATAAAACAGAGAGCACAACCGACACCTCCAGAAAGGCATTGGCTTTGACCAAACTGGCCGAAGGCACGGTTTCAGTGAGCAAGCCATATTTCGCGGGGGCATAGACAGAGGCCGCAAAGCCGGTCAGGGCGAAGGCCACCAGAGGGCTGACGCCAGTCCACAACAAGACGACCGACACCAACTTGAGCCCATTCATCGCCATCATGACGTGGCGTTTTTGAAAGGTATCAGCCACAGGCCCCACCACGCTGGCCAACACCACATAAGACAAAGTGAAGACCATTTTCAGCAGGGGGGCCCACCATGCCGGATAGCCTTGCTCTTGCAAAAAGTAAATGCCCAGCAATAAAAAGGCGTTGTCTGCCAGCCCACTGAAAAACTGGGCCAGGATCAAAAAAGCAAAGCCCTTAGGCATTCATGAGTTCAACAGCGGTGGGCGCTTCGGTCGGAACGCCAAAATCCATCAGTTGCGCCAAATCATTGCGCCTGCCCACACCTTGGTAGGCCACACCCAATTCGCTCAGGGCTTCCGGGTTGTAGAGGTTTCTGCCATCCAGAATGAAGGGTTTGCGCATCAGGGCCTTCATGGCCTCGAAATCCGGGTTGTGGAAATTTTTCCACTCGGTCAACACCATCAAGGCGTCCGCACCCTCCAAGGCCTGCATGTCTGAAGCTGCCAATTCAAAGCGCTCCAGCAGATGCGGCTCTTGGCTCAGATCCAAACGCAAAGCCTGCAGGGCATGAGGACCTGCCACAGGGTCAAAGGCACTGACCTGTGCACCGCGCAACAACAATTGATGGATCACCACGCGGCTGGGGGCCTCGCGCATGTCATCCGTGTTGGGCTTGAAAGCCAAGCCCCACACCGCTATTGTTCGGCCTGTCAAATCGGGCCCCATGCGCTGCGTCAAGCGGTCCACCAAAATTGTTTTTTGTCGCTCATTGACCAGCTCCGTGGCACTGACCACCGCCATGCTGTGCCCATGGGATTTGGCGGTGTTGACCAACGCCTGCGTGTCTTTTGGAAAGCAACTGCCCCCATAGCCACAACCCGCATACAAAAAGCTGTGGCCAATGCGACTGTCAGCCCCAATGCCGCGGCGAATGTGGTCCACATCGGCCCCCAGCACATCGGCCAGGTTGGCCATTTCATTCATGAACGAAATGCGGGCGGCCAACATGGCATTGGCCGCGTATTTGGTCAACTCGGCACTGCGCACATCCATCCACACGGTGCGGGCATGGTGGCGGTTGAAACTGGCATACAAATCACCCATCATGCGGCGGCTGCGGGCATGGTGCAGGCCCTCATCCACACCCACCACAATCCGGTCTGGTCGCATGAAATCGTCAATGGCGGCCCCTTCTTTCAGGAATTCCGGATTGGACACCACATCGAACAACTCCGGCGACATGCCCCTGTGCACCAACTCATGCGAAATCGCAGCACGCACTTTGTCGGCCGTCCCCACGGGCACCGTGGATTTATTGACCACCAACTTGAAACCCTTCAGGTGCCGTCCAACGGTGGCCGCCACTGCCAAAACGTGCCCCAAGTCAGCCGAACCATCTTCGGCCGGGGGCGTGCCCACGGCAATGAACAGGATGTCGCCATGCTCGATCGCCTCACAGGCATCGCTGGTGAAGCGAATGCGTCCATCGGCCCGGTTGCGTGTGAGCAGTTCTTTGAGGCCCGGCTCGTAAATCGGCACGTCGCCTTCTTGCAGGGCACGGATCTTTTCTTCATCCTTGTCCAAGCACACCACTTTGAAACCCAGGTCCGACAAGCATGCGCCTGTGACCAAACCGACATAACCCGAACCGATGACTGTGACACGCATGGCAAACCTCCAAGTTTGCATTGCATGTTCCACCTCATCTGTGAATCCAGCGTGTCATTTCCATGAAGAAATCACGACAACGCTGGCGTGTCTTTCGGGTGAGTTCAAAAACCGGGCGCATCTGAACGCCCATCGCCCCGAGGCTCAGCCCAAGTCGACCACCACTCGGCTTTGCGGAAACACCAGCTTGAATGTGGAGCCCTGACCCACCACGCTTTCAATGCGCAACTCGCCACCGTGGCGTTGCATGACGTGCTTGGTGATGGCCAGGCCCAGACCGGTGCCACCGGTTTCTCTGGAACGGCTGCGGTCCACCCGGTAAAAACGCTCGGCCAAACGCGGCAGATGCTCGGCCGCAATGCCCGGGCCTGAGTCCTTGACGATGAACATCAAACCCTCGGGGGTGCTGGACCAATGGATCTGGATGCGCTCCCCCAATGGGGTGTAACGGATCGCATTGCTGACCAAATTGGAGACCGCGCTCAACAACTCCGAGCGCGCACCCAGCAAATACAAATCAGGCACCGAGGCAAATTCCAATTGGTGCACGGGACCCTCGCCTTTGTTGGCCATCCATTCCGAGAAGGCCTGCCCTTCGGTGGTCACTTGCAACATCAAGGCCGCCAAAGAGACCTTCTCCTGGGTGCTGGGTAATTGGCTGCCTTCGAGTTGCGACAGCATCAACAAATCCACCACCAAGGACTGCATGCGGTCCGATTGTGCCGACATGAGTTGCAGGTAGTGCTGGGTTTCGTCTGCGCCCAAGGGGATGGACTGCAGCGTCTCGACAAAGCCGCTGAGCACCGTCAAGGGCGTGCGAATCTCGTGCGACACATTGGCCACAAAATCACGGCGCATGGCATCGGCCTGTGATACAGCCGTGATGTCGCGCGTCAAAAGCAGCGAACGCCCTTCCCCATAGGCGTGCAGCTGCACCGAGAGTTTTTGGAGGTTCAAGGCCGAGCTGGCGCGGCCCGCAATGACCGCCTCCGAAGCGTGGTTGTCCTGCGCGAAGTACCGAGCAAAAACCGGGTCTCGCACCAGGTGAACGATGTGCTGCAGGTGGTCTCTTTTTGCATCCAGACCCAGATGCGCCGCAGCGGTGTCGTTGCACCATTCAATGCGGGCTTGCTCGTCCAGCAAAATCACGCCATTGGGCGAAGCCTGGATCGCCTGCAAAAAATCCTGCAGCTGTTTTTGGTGCACAGCGGCCAGTCTTTCCTGCTGGCGCAGCAAGCGCTGCACCCGCTCAGCGATCTCGCGCCAAACACCCTGCCAAGGCGGGTCCTGACGCAAGCCCGGCGCACTCAGCCATTGCTCGAGCCGGTCCAGCTTCCACTGCAGCGTTGAGCTGTAAATGAACAAAGCAAAAAAGGCCCCCAGAAAGGCACCTAGGGCACCACCCAGAAACCAGCCAGTTGTTCCCGCCAAGCCCGCCAAAAGGAGCATTTCGAGAAGCGAAAAAAACATGATGAACCTGGCTTCAAACAGAGGGATTCGAGGTGAAACGGTAGCCGGCACCGCGCACGGTCTCAATCATCTGGCCTGCCTCGCCCAGCGACTCGCGCAGGCGTTTGACGTGCACATCCACCGTGCGCTCTTCGATGTAGACGTGGTCACCCCACACTTTGTCAAGCAAGCCACCCCGGCTGTGCACCCGCTCG
>CAJBLW010000164.1 GCA_903953985.1 uncultured Burkholderiales bacterium | reverse complement strand
CGGGCGGCGTGTTCACCGATGAATTGGGCCAGTGTGCCCTCATCGTCACGTTCGTAGAGAATATCGCTGCCCACGATCAGGTCAAATTCACCGCTCACGGCGGCATCTTTGACCGCTGTCAGCACAGGCAAGCCATCTTGGCGAAGCGCAGCCGTGCCCCACAAACCGTGCCGGTAAGTGATGGGGGCGAGGCCATTGATGCGCGTGTTCTCGTCCAAAAACGCATGCGCCAGTGGGTGGCAATCACTGGCTGTGATCTGCGCCCCCCGGCGGTGCGCCACCAGACTGGACAATGCCAAGCCGCAACCGATTTCCAAAATGCGCTCGCCCGTCACGGGGCGGCGTGCCATGCGTTCGGCCATGCGCATCCCCGATGGCCACAAAAGGCCGAAAAGGGGCCAAGTGGCTGAGGAAATGCCCAAGTTAAGGGCCTCGTCCAAAGGGTCGTGGAACTGGTTTTTATCGAGCAAGGAACGGATGAGCAGGTCATCTACGCCCGAAACCGCGATGCTTTCCTGACGGGTCAGGTAGCCGGGTGAACAGGTTTGCAAAGAAACAATCGTTGCAGCGCGCGAGCCAATGATCAAAAGGCGCTGGCTGATGTGGAATGTACACCAGGCCTAGTTCAGTGACGTGGCTTGCACCTTGGCTTTTGGGATAATCGGATGCATGTTGCAATACCAAACCATACCCGTCACGCCCTTCCAGCAAAATTGCTCAGTTGTATGGGACGACCAGAGCCACCAGGCGGCGGTCGTTGATCCGGGGGGCGATCTGGACTTGATTTTGGATGCAGTGCGCCTCAATGGCCTCAAGCTCGAGCAGATCTGGATCACCCATGGCCATCTGGACCACGCCTCGGGCACGGCCGACTTGGCCGAGCAACTCGGGGGCTTGCCGATCATTGGGCCGCACCCTGCAGACCAGTTCTGGATCGATGGTTTGCCGCAGGCCGCTGCAGCGTATGGTTTTCCGCCGGCGCGGGTGTTCAAGCCCACCCGCTGGCTGGCCGATGGCGACACCGTCACGCTGGGGGCGCACACCTTGCAGGTGCGCCACTGCCCGGGCCACACGCCTGGCCATGTGGTGTTTTATTCGCCTGAAATCAAGCGCGCTTTTGTGGGCGATGTGCTGTTTGCCGGTAGCATTGGCCGCACCGATTTTCCGCAAGGCAATCACGACGATCTGATCGCCAGCATTACCGAGCGCTTGTGGCCCATGGGCCATGACACCGTGTTCATCCCCGGGCACGGGCCTGAGAGCACCTTTGGGCGCGAGCGGCAGAGCAACCCGTATGTTCGTGACCGCTGAAGCCATGGATACCCGATCAAGTCGGGTATGACAGGTCATCGCTGTGGGGATGGATACCCGATCAAGTCGGGTAGGAAATCTCAAAGGGATGCATCAGCCCCGACGGGCTTGTTCGTAGAGGTGCTGCACCTTGGGCAGGTTGGCCTGCAGTTCTTCGATGCGGTTGTTGCCACTGGGGTGTGTGGACAAAAAGGAGGGCCCGCCGTTGCCGCTGGCCGCTTGCATCTTTTGCCACAAAGTCACGCTGGCTTCGGGCCGGTAGCCGCCACGTGCGGCAATTTCCAGACCCACCAGGTCAGACTCGGTTTCGTCGTCGCGGCTGTACTTCAAGGTGAGCAATTGGGTGCCCAGGTTGGCCGCCACATCGCCCAATGAGCCCAAACCTAAAAGTTGAGAAGCAATGGACAGGCCAAGGCTTGTGGCCTGGCTTTTGGCCAGACGTTCGCGTGCGTGTTCACGCAGGGCGTGAGCCATCTCATGCCCCATGATCATGGCGACTTCGTCGTCGTTCAGGCGCAACTGATCCAGGATGCCGGTGTAAAACGCGATCTTGCCGCCGGGCATGCACCAAGCATTGATCTGTTTGCTGCCGATCAGGTTGACCTGCCACTTCCAATCGCGTGCGCGCTGGTTCCAGGGTGTGGCGTGCGGGATGAGTTTTTGGGCGATGGTGTGCAGGCGTTGCAGTTGTGGGTGGCCATCGGGCGCCAATGCGTTTTGGGCGCGGGCTTCGGCCAACACCTGCGCGTATTGCTGGCGGGCCGAATTTTCCAGCGTCTCGGCTGGCACCAATTTGCGCAAACCCGAGGCAGAGCCCACATCGACCTGGGCCAGCGCCGAGCCTGCGGCACCCGCACCAGCGGCCAAGAGGAAGGCTCGCCGGGCTTGCCAGCGAGGCGATGAGGGCGCCGTTGCGTCGGCATCTGCACTAGCAGAGGGGGTTTTGAGATTGCAAATAAAGCACATGGTTTGCAAATCATAACGAATGCAGTGCGTCTTGAATACTTGCACGCGCGCCATGCGCCTGTGCAAATGTCAAAGGCGATAGCGGGCACAACCGCGGCGCGCGCTGCAGTTGATAATCCGCAAATGTCTGATCCTTCCCCCTCTGCCGCTGCCAACGACCTCACGCCGCCCGCCACCGTGCGCACCTGGCGCGAGGCATTGCGCCTGTATTTGCAGCCTGCCAGTTTGCGCATGCTGGCGCTGGGCTTTGCGGCGGGCCTGCCGCTGCTGCTGGTGCTGGGCACGCTCAGTTTCCGGCTGCGCGAGGCGGGCATAGACCGCAGCACCATTGGTTACCTCAGTTGGGTGGGTCTCGCCTATGGCGTGAAATGGATGTGGGCCCCGCTGGTGGACCGCATGCCCATTCCCTGGCTTACTCGGCAGCTGGGGCGCAGGCGCAGCTGGCTGCTGGTGTCGCAGCTGGTGATTTCGGTGGGGCTGGTGGGCATGGCCATGAACGACCCTTCGCAACTGCTTGGGCCCTTGGTGGCTTGTGCTTTGGCCGTGGCCATCGCCTCGGCCACACAAGACATCGCGCTGGACGCTTACCGCATTGAATCTGCCGAAGTGAACGCTCAAGCCGCCTTGGCGGCCAGCTACCAAACGGGTTACCGTTTGGCCATGATCTGGGCCGGGGCCGGTGTGTTGTGGGTGGCAGCTTGGGCCCAAGGCGATCAAGCCACGGGGTACTCGCAAGCGGCCTGGCAAGCGGCCTATCTGGTCATGGCGCTGAGCATGCTGCCGGGCATGTGGGTGGTGCTGGCCTCGCCCGAGCCGGTGCCCGCACCCTTTGCGCCCGCGCGCAATGTGGCCGAGTGGCTCAAGGGCGCAGTGCTCGAACCCTTTGCCGACTTCTGGCTGCGCTACCGCTGGCAGGCGGTGCTGCTGCTGGCCCTGATCGCGGTTTACCGCATCTCCGACGTGGTGATGGGCATCATGGCCAACCCGTTTTATGTGGACATGGGCTTCACCAAAAGCGAGGTGGCCAGTGTGACCAAGGTCTACGGCGTCATCATGACTTTGGTGGGCGCGTTTGTGGGCGGCGTGCTGTCGGCGCGTTTCGGCGTCATGCGTGTGCTCATGCTGGGCGCGGCGCTCAGTGCAGCCAGCAATTTGCTGTTTGTCTGGCTCAGCGGTGTGGGCCACGACGTGCAGGCCCTGGTCTGGGTCATTTCGGCCGACAACCTGGCCAGTGGCATCGCGTCTGCGGCCTTCATCGCCTATTTGTCCTCACTCACCAACATCAGCTATTCGGCCACGCAATACGCGCTGCTCAGCTCCATGATGCTGCTGCTGCCCAAGTTCATCGCCGGGTTTTCGGGGGAGTTTGTAGATGCCCATGGCTACGCCAGCTTCTTCACGGCCACGGCCTGGCTAGGCTTGCCGGTGCTTGTGCTGGTGGCACTGGCAACGCGGGTGCACGCGAACAACCCGCCCCCTCGGACCTGACCCGAGGCCCCCGCCCACCAGTTGTCACCCCAGGCCTGACCCGGGGTCTATGTTTGAGGCTCCTGTAAAGATGGATCCCGGCTTGGAGGCCGGGATGACAAATGCCGGAGGCCGGGATGACAGGGTCTTTGATTTACCCAGATTTACAAAACCGACACGTTCAGCGCTTGTAAAAAGGGGATGATCCAACGATGCAACAACTCTTGATGATCGAAGACGATGTTCGTCTGGCGGGCATGGTGGCGGACTATTTGGGGCAAAACGGTTTTGGCGTCAGTCATGCGCCTAACGCGCAAAGTGGCCTGACCCGCTTGCAAAGCGCGGGAATTGACCTGGTCATCCTCGACCTGATGCTGCCCGACATGGATGGCCTGCAGGTGTGTCAGCGCATCCGCACACTGCCCGGCGCTTTGGGCCAAGTGCCGGTGCTCATGCTCACGGCCAAAGGCGACCCGATGGACCGCATCATTGGCTTGGAAATGGGGGCCGACGATTATTTGCCCAAGCCCTTTGAGCCCCGCGAGTTGCTGGCCCGCATCAAAGCCATCTTGCGGCGCAATAACCAAGTGCACGACACGCCAACACAACTCATGCAATTTGGTTCGCTCGAGATTGACCGCGATGCCCGCCGCGTCAGCGTGAAGGGCCAAGACTGCGAGCTGACCTCTTACCAATACGATCTGCTGGTCGCGCTGGCCGAGCGCGCAGGCCGCGTACTCACCAGAGACCAAATCATGGAAGCCGTGCGCGGCCGCGAACTCGAAGCCTTTGACCGATCCATTGACGTGCACATGGGCCGCATCCGCGCCGCCATCGAGGCCGACCCCAAAGCACCGCAACGCATCCTCACCGTGCGCGGCGTGGGCTATGTTTTTGCCCGCCAACAAGACTGAGCCCATGCCGATCCAAGCTTTGTCGCGACACTGGTCACGCCACCTTTACCTGCGCATTTGGCTGGCCGTGGTGGCGGGCGTGGCGTTGCTTATGCTGGTGGTGGGCTGGGCCTGGCGGGCCACGGTCGAACACCATGCCGCGCCGCCCGCCCCGCGTGAATGGGTGGTACTGAACGCCCAAGGGGAGGTGTTGGACAGCACCACCCGGGCCGGGCCGGGTGCACCGTTGGTTTTTGAGGTGCCCTTGCCCGATGGGCAGACCCTGGCGCTGCAAGTGCAGCGCAGCGGCGATCGCGCTGGTGAGCGCCACCTTCCCCCCGTTTCAGAAGGCAGACCGGGCATGCCGAGCATGGGGCCGGGCATCGGGCCGGGCGCGCAAGGGCACATGCCGTCCCACTTGCACAAAGGCATGCCTTGGTGGGCCAAGCCCTCGGGTTTTTTCTGGATGCTGGGCCTGATTGGTTTGGCTGTAGCGCTGGGCCTGTACCCGGTGGTGCGCAGGCTCACGCAGCGGCTAGAAGGTCTTCAGCGCGGCGTGCAGCGCTGGGGTGAGGGCGACTTGTCGGTGCGCGTCCCGGTGCAAGGCGACGACGAAGTGGCCGATTTGTCTGAGCGCTTCAACGCGGCGGCCGAGCGCATCGAAGGCCTGATGGCCGCGCAAAAATCATTGCTGGCCAACGCCTCGCACGAGCTGCGTTCGCCACTTGCGCGTATCCGCATGGGGCTGGAGTTGGTGGACTGCCCCCGCGCCGACGCCGCATTGCAGCGCCGCACCCGTGCCGAAATCTTGCGCAACATGGCCGAGCTGGACCAGCTGATTGACGAAATTTTGTTGGCCAGTCGCCTCAATGCCAAAGAAGCTGACATCGGCACCGTGGAGGCGGTGGACCTGGTGGGCCTGTGCGCCGAAGAGTGCGCCCGGGTCGGGGCCAGATTTGATGTTCCTGAAGGCCTGGCCCAACTCGAAGTGCCTGGCGTGGCCAAACTGCTGCGGCGCATGGTGCGCAACCTGCTGGAAAATGCGCGGCGCTATGGAGCCAGTGTGCAGACTGATGAAGTCGTGCTGCGCCTGCAAACCAGCCCCGAAGGCGTGGTGCTGAGTGTCAGTGACCGCGGTCCTGGCGTACCCGAAGCCTGGCGTCAACGTATCTTTGAACCCTTTTTCAGACTGCCAGGCGCCAGCGAGCAGGTCGGCGGCGTAGGCCTGGGCCTGTCCTTGGTCAAAAGCATCGCCGAGCGCCATGGCGGCAGCGCCGAATGCCTAACCCAACCCGGCGGCGGGGCCGTTTTTGTGGTGAAACTGGCAGATGTTTTTTGATAATTTATTAAATTAATTACGATGAGTGTCTGATTCGTCAGTTTTAGACAGGGCAGTTAAGCCTAAAATTCTCAGTTGTTTTAAATTGGCGTTGAAAGTCAAATTTCTGCCAGCAGCCATCCCGAAAATCGCTTCACAAAGCCAGTTTAAATAGGAAAAGCCCGCCAGCCCCCGTTCATAAAAGACGCTGGGGCTGCGGTAGCCTGCAAGAGCAGGCCATTTACCGGATCGCAGCGCAACAATATGCCCTACACCGTCACCCCCACCCACATCCCCGATCTGCTGATCCTCGAGCCCAAAGCCGATGGCGCAAGGGTGCAAAAGCAATACGCAGGAGCCGCTAAATGACAAATCGCAAAGGCATCATCCTCGCAGGTGGCTCCGGCACCCGTCTGTACCCCGTCACCCAAGCCGTGAGCAAACAGCTCATGCCGGTGTACGACAAGCCCATGGTCTATTACCCGTTGACCACGCTCATGCTGGCCGGCATGAAAGACGTGCTGCTCATCAGCACCCCGCAAGACACCCCGCGCTTTACCGAGCTGCTGGGCGACGGCAGTCAATGGGGCATGAACATCCAATACGCCGTGCAACCCAGCCCCGATGGCCTGGCGCAAGCCTTCATCATCGGCAAAGACTTTGTCGGCAACGACCCCAGCGCACTCGTTTTGGGCGACAACATCTTCTACGGCCACGACCTGGTCAAACTCCTCGCCAACGCCAACCAGCGCACGAGCGGCGCCAGCGTTTTTGCCTACCATGTGCACGACCCCGAGCGCTACGGCGTGGTCGACTTTGACGACCAGCAACGCGCCAAAAGCATCGAAGAAAAACCCAAAGCCCCCAAGAGCAACTACGCTGTCACGGGTCTGTATTTTTATGACCAGCAGGTGTGTGACATCGCCGCCGACATCCAGCCCTCACCCCGTGGCGAGCTGGAAATCACCGACGTCAACAAACGCTACCTAGAGCTGAACCAGCTCAACGTAGAAATCATGGGCCGAGGCTATGCCTGGCTCGACACCGGTACGCACGACAGCCTGCTTGAGGCTGCAGGCTTCATCGCTACACTGCAAAAGCGCCAAGGCCTCATGGTCGCCTGCCCCGAAGAAATCGCCTTCCACCAAAAGTGGATCAACGCCGAAAGCCTGCAAAAGCTGGCCCAGCCGCTGGCCAAAAATGGCTATGGGCAGTACTTGCTCAACCTGCTGAAGTGATTTCTATTGTCATCCCCGCGAAGGCGGGGATCCATTTTCATCCCCATGCCCTACACCGTCACCAAAACAAACATCCCCGACCTGCTTATCCTCGAACCCAAAGTGTTCGGCGATAGCAGAGGCTTCTTTTTTGAAAGCTTCAACCAGCAAGACTTCAACCAAGTCACCGGACTGGATGTGAACTTTTTGCAAGACAACCACAGCCGCAGCGCCAAGGGCGTGCTGCGTGGCCTGCACTACCAGCTGCAACAAGCCCAAGGCAAGCTGGT
>CAJBLW010000163.1 GCA_903953985.1 uncultured Burkholderiales bacterium | reverse complement strand
GCTTGCCGCCTTCGGCTTCGGGAGCCGCTTCAATGACCAGCACGGTTTGCGGGCCTGTGGACATGAGGTCGCGCACCTGGCCCAGATCTACGCCTTCCCGGTTGAACACCTGCAAGCCCATCAGGTCCACCCAGTAATACTCGCCATCAGCCGCCGCAGGGAAGCTGGCGCGTGAGACAAAAATTCGGCCAGCTCGCAAAGATTCGGACGCATTGCGGTCGTCAATGCCTTGGGCACGCGCCACCACGGTACCGGAATGGTCTTTGACTTCGAGGATATTGAGCAGCAAAGGCTCGCGCCAGTCCTGTTGTGCAGAGGCTGTAGCCACTTGGCCACGCTGGGGCTTCATGGGCCGATCGGGCGGCAACAAAAACCAGCTTTTGGCAGAAAAAAGCGCCTCGGGCGAGGCGCTGTGGGGCAAGACCTTGAACCAGCCTTTGATGCCCCAAGCATCGGTGATGCGTCCGATTTCGATGGCGTCAGCCGGCAGTGCGGCTGTTTCCAAAGGCGGACGCATGACCCGTGATAACCGATCAGGCGGCGGCTTTGCCGGCTTGGCGGATCAGGCGTTCCACGGTGGGAGAAGCCTGAGCCCCAACGCCCGTCCAGTAGGTCAGACGGTCTTGTGCGATGCGCAAACCCTCTTCGCCGCCTTTGGCTGTGGGGTTGTAGAAACCGATACGCTCAAGGAAGCGACCATCGCGACGCACGCGCTTGTCGGCGACGACGATGTTGAAAAAAGGACGAGCTTTAGAGCCGCCGCGGTTCAGACGAATAACAACCATGATTTATCCTTGGGTGGTTGGGTCTGTCCGGAACAAATGCCGGTCAACCCGTTTTCTATCAGCGTTTGAGACACGCAACTGGCCACCCGGCCAGTGACACACTGATTAGCCCACTATTATACAACGTGAGCCTTGCCTTTCATCCGACTCAGCCGCGACAAAGACGTCGTCGCCTTCACCGCCATTAACTGCCACCACGTGCTCACCGGCACAAGCACCTTCGAAATCACCCCCAACGACGCCGATAGGGCGGGCCGCCGGACGCGTTGGGGTGCGCACATTTTTGGCGGTCATTGGCGATTCTGCCTATGCGGAGTCGATCGGAGTGCACACCGCATTGGGTTTCATCCACATCGGTGTGCTCAAGTCCTGCGGCTGAAAATTCGACGTTGGCTCAATGTGGTCAAAATAAAAAAACCTTTGGGTGCAGGTGACAGCACCGCTCCGCAATAATCAACAAGATGAAAAACAAAACAATTGCAACTTGGCTGGCTTTTTGGACCGGCCCTCTGGGACTTCACCGCTTTTACCTTTACGGGTTTTCAGACACTCTGGCCTGGTTGCTCCCCATTCCAACGGCACTGGGTTTTTATGGGCTGGAGCGCGTGCAGTTGCTCGGCCAAGACGACACGCTCAGTTGGTTGTTGATCCCCTTGCTGGGGTTCACGATCGCCGGCTGTGCGTTAAACGCCATTATTTACGGCCTGAGTGGCATTGAAAAATGGAATGCCAAATTCAACCCCCAAGGCGAAGAACTCAACCCAGCAGGCCGCACCCACTGGGGCACGGTCATTGGCATCGCCTGCGCATTGCTGCTGGGCACCACCGCCTTGATGGCCAGCTTGGTCTTCAGCTTCCAGCGCTATTTCGAATACCAGATCGAGGCCGCCCGCTTGATCAGCCAGTAAAGCCTGCACCGGATCAGGCAACGCCTGACGCATCCTCTGGCAAGCGTTCAATGCCCTGCCCCGCCACACGCATCAAGTCTTCAGGGCTGACGCGCTCTGGCCACACATCGGCCAAGGGAAAGAGCACAAAGGCTCTTTCTCGCCAGCGCGGATGGGGCAAAGTCAGTCGCGGGCTGAGCACCAGGCCGTCGCCGTAGAAAAGCAAATCCAAATCCAACGTTCTTGGGGCATGCAAATAAGGACGCAGTCGGCCTGCTTGGTTTTCGATGGCCTGTAAAGCATCCAGCAAGTCGGGGGCCGTCAAGCCGGTATCAATGCGGGCCACGGCGTTGAAAAAATCTGGCCCTTGCGCTTCATGAGGTGCTGTGCGGTAAGTCTGCGAGCGCTTGACAAGCTGGGTGCTGGACAAAAGCGCCAGAGCATCGAAGGCTTGCAGCAGCCTCTGCCGAGCATCGCCCAAATTGGCCCCAAGCGCCACATAAGCGGTCACGCTCTGACGCGGCAAGTGGGCCATGGACGAGATTCAGGGTTATTTAGGGCCGACTCAGCCCGTTGCGCCTGAATCGGCAGCCGAATCGCCCCCCTCACCGGGTTTGCGGCGACGACGGCGGCGTTTTTTAGGCTCGCCAACGCCAGCCTGATCAGCATCTGAAGCGGCGGGCCTTGCGTCAAGTGGTGCGTGGGCTGGCGCGCCTTCAGGTCGGGGTGCGCGGCGCACACGCGGTTTGGCCGCCTGCGAGACCTGTTGCTCGGCCTTGGCGGCCTGCACCAAATCCTCGCGCTCCGAATCACTGGCCATGCTGAATTCTTGCCACCAGTCAGCCAAGCGAATATCCACTTCATCGATGTCGGCACGCAGGCGCAAAAAGTCAAAGCCTGCGCGAAAGCGCGGCTGCTCGACCAAACCAAACGGCGTGCTGCCCACCCGCTTTTCAAAGCGCGGCTGCATCATCCAGATCTCGCGCATGTCAGCCGCCAACTTGCCTCGACCGGACACATCGCCGATGCGTGCATCAAACACCTCGTCAATCGCATCCTGCAAAGCCGGGTGCGGGTGCTCTTTGCGGGCCAGGCGTTTGGCCCAGCCTTGGCGCACATCGGCCCACAGCACACAGGCCAGTAAGAAGCTGGGAGCAACAGGCTTACCCTCGCCCACGCGGCGGTCGGTGTCGGCCAGCGCCACTTGCACAAAAGCACTGTCCACCCGCTCCACCACCACATCCAGCAAAGGGTAAATGCCAGTGGCCAGGCCCAGCTTTTTCAGCTGCTCAATGGATGCCAGCGAGTGCCCGGTTTGCAACAACTTGAGCATCTCGTCAAACAAACGGCTTTGCGGCACATCGGCCAGCAAAGTGGCCGACTGGGTCAGCGGCTTGGCGGTCTTAGCCTCCAGTTTGAAGCCTAAGTGGCTGAGTTTGGCGGCAAAACGCACGGCGCGAATGATGCGCACCGGATCTTCGCGGTAACGCACCACTGGGTCGCCAATCATGCGCAGGACGCGCTTTTTCGAATCCTGAATGCCGCCGTGATAATCCACCACGATTTGCGATTCGGGATCGTAGTACATGGCGTTCACAGTGAAGTCACGGCGCGTGGCGTCTTCGTCTTGCGGGCCCCAGACGTTGTCACGCAGCACACGGCCTGAGGAGTCCACAGCGTGCTTCATGCCCGCCAATTCGCTTTTGCTGGTGCGTTCGTTGCCTTTGACCTGTTCAGCCGCAGCGTTGTCCAGGTGCGCCCGGAAAGTGGAGACCTCAATCACTTCGTTGTCGCGCCCCCGGCCGTACACCACATGCACGATGCGAAAGCGTCGGCCGATGATAAAGGCACGGCGAAACAGGCCCTTGACCTGCTCGGGCGTGGCATCGGTGGCCACATCAAAATCTTTGGGACGCAATCCCAACAGCAGATCGCGCACCGCACCACCCACAATGTAGGCTTCAAACCCGGCTTGCTGCAAAGTGCGGGTCACGTTGATGGCCCGCTCGTCCACCAGGTTCGGGTCGATGCCGTGCACAGACGCGGGCACCTCGGTGCGGCGCCCAAAATGGGGTTTGTTACTTTTGGGCGCTTTGCCCATCAGTTTGTCGATGAAATTTTTG
>CAJBLW010000162.1 GCA_903953985.1 uncultured Burkholderiales bacterium | reverse complement strand
CACCAAGGAAGACCAGCGCTTGCTCACCGTGAGCGGCGCGCTCGCAGCCGAGCGCATCATGGGCGTGGAAACCGGCGGCTGCCCGCACACCGCGATCCGTGAAGACGCGTCCATCAATTTGGAGGCGATTGACCGCATGCTGGAGAAGTTCCCCAACGCCGATGTGGTCTTCATCGAAAGCGGCGGCGACAACCTGGCCGCTACATTCAGCCCCGAGCTGAGCGACCTCACGATTTATGTGATCGACGTGGCCGCCGGTGAAAAGATTCCGCGCAAAGGCGGCCCCGGCATCACCAAAAGCGATTTGTTCGTGATCAACAAGACCGACTTGGCTCCGCATGTGGGGGCCGACTTGCAAGTCATGCGAGACGACACTAACCGCATGCGCCCCAACCGAGAAACCCGCCCCTGGGTCATGACCAACCTGAAAACCCTGGATGGCTTGGCCGATGTGGTGGCCTTCATTGAAAAGCGCGGCATGCTGGTTTAAGCCCCCCGTCATGCCCCCTGACTTCAATGGCCACCATCGGCCATGAAGGACTGAAAGGCGGTGATCGAATCCACATGGGTTTGCCCCTGCAAATTCAACAAATGGGTCCAGTCCTGCTCCATGTCGGTGCCTGCCACCGACGGGGTCTCCACCGGCCAAGACCGGGCATACCGCCCCCCACCCGCCACCAGCACCTGTCCGTTGATGACGCACTCGGGGCTGAGTAGCCAAGCCGCTGCAGCGGCCAGCGCCTCGGGTGCCAGCACATCGACCCACTCCGATGGCAAATGCGATGCGGTCATTTGCGAATGCGCATAGGGCGACAAGGCATTGCAATGGATACCGTGTTTGACGCCTTCCAGCGCCAGTGAGCGCATCAGGGATTCGATGGCGCCTTTGGATGCGGCGTAAGCCGTCAAGCCGTGGTTGCCAAATCGGCCAGCACTCGACGTGCTCACCAGCGCGCGGCCATAGCGCTGCGCACGAAACACGGGCCAAGCTGCATGCAACAAGGACAAGGTGCTGACCACACCCGAGTCAATGATGGTTCTGAGTTCATTCAAGCTCAGGGTATGAAAGGCGGCCTGCTGGGCCACCGCCGCATTGGCATACACCATGTCCAGGCGACCCCATGTGTTCATGGCCTGCTCCACCATGCGGCCACCTGCATCAGGGTCCAGCGCATCGTCATGGTTGGCAAGCGCTTGCCCGCCCTGCGCGCGGATCATCGCCACCACCTGGGCCGCGCTGGTCTGCTCATCCCTTTCCCCCAGATGTCGCCGGTTGTTGACCAGCACCCTGGCCCCACGACTGGCCAATTGCAGGCTGACAGCCCGGCCAATGCCCTTGCCTGCACCGGTCACGATCACCACACGTCCTGTCAATGAACTGGAGGTGGCTTTGGCTTGGCTTGGTTCGGTCATGAAATCTCCTCTTGTGAAAACCGGACGCATCACGGACAGGCTAGAGGCCTGTCCTTGAAAACAAACAAGATTGAATGCGGGAAGCTCACCAAAAAGTAGTCACCTACGTTACTGCGCATCCGCTAAAACCCCGTTGATTTCCTTGCTGAACTGACTTACTCTGAGTTCATTAGAGACAGTAATCAACCTGGGGAAGAGATGAGCATCGACATTGTGAACACCCTCACCAGCAACTTGGAGCCGAGCGACCACCCCTATCTGCAAGGCGCCTGGACACCTTTGCTCGAAGAAGTCAACGCGACCGAACTGAAGGTCCTGGAAGGCGCCATTCCGCTGGACATCGATGGCGTGTATTTGCGAAACACCGAAAACCCGGTGTTCCAGGCCAAAGGCAAATACCACCCCTTTGATGGTGATGGCATGCTGCACATGGCCGCTTTCAAAAATGGCCAGGTCAGCTACCGCAACCGATTCATCCAGACCAAAGGTCTGCAAGCCGAAATGGAGGCCGGTCGTGCCCTGTGGGCGGGCCTGATGGAAGACCCCGCTTTGTCCGAGCGCGCAGGATGGGGCGCTCATGGCAGCCTCAAGGATTCGTCGAGCACCGATGTGGTGGTGCATGCGGGCCGGGCACTCACGACCTTTTACCAATGCGGCGAAGGCTACCGTGTCGATCCGCTGAGCCTGGAGCATGAGGGTATACCGCCCTGGTCGCCGCTGGACGGCATTTCTGCCCATTGCAAAGTGGACGAAACCAACGGCGAATTGCTGTTTTTCAACTACTCCAAACATGCGCCCTACATGCACTATGGGGTGGTCGACAAGCACGACAAGCTGGTCCATTACGTGCCCATTCCGTTGCCCGGTCCGCGCTTGCCGCACGACATGGCTTACACCGAAAACTACGCCATCCTCAACGACTTTCCACTGTATTGGGACCCCGAGTTGCTGAAACAAGGCAAGCATGTGGTGCGTTTTTTCAAAGACACGCCCTCACGCATTGCCATCATTCCACGGCGCGGTCAGACCCAAGACATCCTCTGGTTTGAAGCTGCGCCCACCTTTGTGCTGCACTGGCTCAATGCCTACGAAGAGGGCGACGAGATCGTGCTCGACGGCTATTTCCAGGACGACCCCATGCCGCGAAACTACGAAGGCGCTCCTGCGGGTTACGAGCGCATGATGTCGTATCTGGATCAGAAAAAAATGGGCTGCCATCTGCACCGCTGGCGCTTCAACCTCAAAACCGGCAAGACCACGGAAAAGCGTCTAGACGAGCGCATTCTGGAATTCGGCATGTTCAACCAGCGTTTCGCCACAAAGCCTTACCGCTATGCCTACAGTGCCGTGCAAGTGCCCGGCTGGTTCTTGTTCCATGGCTATGTCAAACACGACTTGCAAACCGGCGAATCCTGGGAGATTCGCTTACCCGAAGGCCAATACGCCAGCGAAGCACCTTTTGCCCCGCGCGTGAACGCCCAGGACGAAGACGACGGCTACCTGGTGAGCTTCATCACCAACGAAAAAAGCCAGCGTTCAGAGATCATCCTGATCGACTCCAAGAAATTTGACGCCGGTCCGGTCTGCCGCATCGAGTTGCCACACAAGCTGTGCAGTGGCACCCACGCCTGCTGGGCCAGTGGGGCCGATTTGGAACGCGGCGGCTTGCTCTCCGTACAACCCGACTGATTCTGCGCCACCGTCATCCGCCGAAACGCACACTGATTTGGAGAACACCATGGGACTTGATACCTTCGTTGAAACACCCCCCTATCTGATGGACAACCCGAATTTGCAGGGGGGGTTTGCACCGGTGGACCAGGAGTTGGTGGTGCAAGATTTTGAAGTCATCGGCGAAATCCCCAAAGATTTCAGCGGCATGTATGTTCGCAACGGCCCTGTGCCACAGCACACCCCGAAAGGCAAATACCACTGGTACGACGGCGACGGCATGTTGCACGCGGTGCATTTTCAAAAAGGGCAGGTCACGTACCGCAACCGCTGGGTCAACACCGATGGTTTGCAGGCCGACCAAGCGGCAGGTGCTAGCCTGGCCCCTGGACTGAAACAACGCCTGCCCGAAGGCGCCTTGCCTGACGATGCGCTCAAAAACACCTCCAACACCGATGTGAAATTTCACAACGGCAAGTTGCTCTCCATGTGGTACCGCGGTGGCGCGGTGTACCAGGTCGATCCCTTGTCGCTGGAGACTGTTGGCAAGCTCGAATCCGATCCACGCTTAAAGGGTTTGCAAATTTCGGCCCATTCACGCGTTGACGAACGCACAGGCGAATACCTGTTTTTTGCCTATGGCAACCAGCACCCCTATATGCATTACGGCGTGCTCAGTGCCACCGGCGAGTTAAAAACCTTGGTTCCCGTTGAACTGCCAGGGCCCCGTTTGCCGCACGACATGGCCATCACCGCCAACTACAGCGTCTTGCATGACTTTCCGTTGATCAACAACCCCGAGGCCTTGAAGGCCGGGCGTTACAGCCTGGAGTTTCACCCCGAGTGGAAGTCGCGTTTTGCCGTCATTCCCAGACACGGCAGCGCGCAAGACATCCGCTGGTTCGAAGCCGACCCGCGCTACATGCTCCACGTGGCCAATGCCTGGGAAGAAGTCAACGACAAAGGCGAAACAGAAATCGTGATGCTGGGCACGCCTTACGCCATGCCCAAGCAATTTGATGGCAGCCTGGATATCAAGCGCTTGCTGTTCACGATCGGTACCCAAGGCACTGAATACGAGTTCTACCAGTGGCGTTTCAACCTGAGCACAGGCCAGACCCGAGAAAGCGTGGTGGACGACATCCTGAACACCGAGTTCCCGATGATCAACGCTTGGTACCAAGGCTACAAAAACCGCTACACCTACCATGTGCTGATGGGCCGTGCGCGCACCGTGGAGCAACCCCACTTTGCGGGCCTGGCCAAGTACGACCTGGAAACCGGCAGTGCCGTGACCTACCACCCCGGAGAAGGTTATTGGTTCAGCGAAGCCCCATTTGCATCGCGCGACAACCCGCAGGCCGAAGACGACGGGTACCTGATCGGATTTGTCTGGAATGGTCTGAAAGAACGCTCCGAAGTCTGGGTCATCGATGCCCAGCGTATCGCCGAGGGACCGGTGGCCAGGGTCATCCTGCCGCAGCGTGTGCCCCATGGTTTTCACAGCACCTGGGTGCGCGAATCTTTTTTACCCGTTCCCTGATGACAGGGCGCAGCACATGAAGCCTGATTTGAAAAAGCCCACAGCGCAAGACCTGCTGGGTGTCTGGAATTTGGTGCGTTGGGAAATCACCTACGACGATGGCCGCCCCACCACCTACCCCTTCGGGCCCGACGCCACTGGCCTGATCCAGTACACACACGATGGTGGCATGGCCGCCTGCATTGCCCGCGCAGACCGTCCCCCGCTGTCCAGCGCCAGCGTGCGCAGTGCGCCAGAGAGTGAGCGCCTGGCTGCGTTCGAGAGTTTTTTTCAATACGCGGGGCGTTACGAAGTGCGGCAACACGAGGGCCGGGCGCAGGTCGTCCACCATGTCAGCCATGCGCTGAACCCCAACTTTGTGGGCAGCGACCAGATTCGCAACATGGACTTTGCAGCCGATGGCACGCTGACCCTGTCAGCGTCCGACCCCGTGCCCGGCACCGCCACCCTGCGCCACCACCGTTTGATCTGGAGACGTTGATGACCCTCTTCGAAAAGCACCAGACACGCTTTGAACTCGCCCAGCAAGCTTGTGCAAAGCGCCACTGCTGGAGCCCTTACCCGGAAATGCCCGACAAATACCCCGAGGCCGCGCACGCCAAAAGCACAGGACTTGATGCTTTCGAACAGCACCTGAAAAACGGCCGATTTGAACTGGACCAACCCGGCATCACAAACTGGATAGGCGAAGAAATATCACCCTACACCCAGCAAACGCTGGGCGTGGTTTACCCGCAATCGGACATCAACGCGCTGTTCGACGCTGCAGAAAAAGCGATGGACAGCTGGGCCCAGGCCCCGTACACGCAGCGCATCGGCGTGCTGATGGAAGTGCTTGAAGTTCTGTACCGTGACCACTTGTTTGAAGTCTTGCACGCAGTCATGCACACCGCAGGGCAAAGCTACAACATGGCCTATGCCGGTTCGGGCGTGAACGCGCTGGACCGCAGCATCGAAGCGCTGGTGTACGCCGAGCAGGCGATGCGCTCGGTGGCCCCTTCGGCCCATTGGTCCAGGCGCTTTGGCAACTCGGACATCCATTTGCAAAAAACCTACCGGTTGGTGCCCCGTGGCACGGCCGTGTGTTTTTCCTGTGCGAGCTTTCCCACTTGGAACGCCTGGCCTTCCATGATGGCGAGCCTGGCCACCGGCAACCCGGTGATCGTCAAACCCCACCCCGCCACCGTGTTGCCCATGGCCATCACGGTCAGGGCCTTCCGACAAGTGCTGCAGGCCGCAGGCTTTGACCCCAACCTCGTGACCCTGGCCATCGACACGGCCAGCGAGCCCATTGGCAAAGTGCTGATCAAGCACCCTAAAACGGCCATCGTGGACTTCACTGGCAGTGTGCGTTTTGGCCAATGGGTGGAGCAAAATGCCCACCCCGCATTGGCCTTCACCGAGACAGCCGGTTGCAACACCGTGGTGCTGGAGTCGGCGCAAGACCTCGACGCGGCCTTGCGCAATCTGGCCACCACCATGTGTCTGTTCAGCGCGCAGATGTGCACCAGCCCGCAAAACATCTACATCCCAAAATCAGGCGTGAACACGCCGCAAGGTGTGGTGCCCTTCCATGAGGTCGCGCAGCGCCTGGCCACAGCCGTGCAGGCCCTGACCACCGACCCCAAAAAAGCGTCCATGATTTTGGCCACCATCCAGTCACCGCAAACGCTGGCCCTGCTGCAAGACCTGCAAGCGCAAGGCCAGCAACGCGGCCAGGTGCTGCTGTCACCCCAGCCCTACACACACCCGGAATTTCCGAGCGCCCGTACCAGCACGCCACTCATGCTGCAGGTCAGCACGCGCGAGCGTGATCTGTACGCCGAAGAACGTTTCGGCCCCATCAGTTTCGTCATCGCTTGTGAAGACGCAAACGATGCGCTGAAGCAAGCCACACAAGACGCCCGCAGCCAAGGCGGTTTGACCGCATTTTTGTATTCCACGCGAGAAGACTTTATTGCACAGGCCGAACAGGCTTATGCCCGTGCTGGCGCTCAACTGACCATCAACCTGGTGGGGGCTATGCCCCTGAACTTTGCAGCCGCTTACAGCGATTACCACGTGACGGGCCTGAACCCGGCGGGCAATGCCACACTGACCAATCTGGCGTTTGTGGCCGGTCGGTTTGGCATCGTGCAATCGCGCCGCCCCGTCGCACCTGAAAGTGGCCCTACCCCATGACCCAACAACGCCTATCCCTGCGACTGCCGGTGTTTGCTGCACCCATGTTTTTGATCTCGGGCCCCGAGATGGTGATGGCCGCTTGCAAGGCGGGCATTGTGGGGGCCTTTCCCACCCCCAATGCACGCCCCATAGACAAACTCGACGAGTGGATGAAAACCATCACCGAAGGCTTGGCGGCTGCCCGTGATGTGCAAGGTGCAGACACCGTGGGCCCCTGGTGTGCCAACTTGGTCACCCATTCGTCCAACACCCGCTTGGCGCAAGACCTGGAATTGATTGCCCGCTACAAACCGCCTGTGGTGGTCACGGCTTTGGGCAGCCCCAAACCCGCCATCGAAGTGGTGCACAGTTATGGCGGCCGGGTGTTCGCCGACGTCATCAACCTGACGCTGGCCCAAAAAGCCGTCAAGGCCGGGGCCGATGGCCTGGCTTGCGTCTCGGCAGGTGCAGGCGGGCACACCGGCTTTTTGTCGCCGTTTGCTTTTGTCAGCGCCATCCGTGAATTTTTTGATGGCGAAGTGGTTTTGGGCGGCGGCATCAGCGACGGCTGGGGCATTGCTGGGGCCATCGCATCCGGCGCCGATTATGTGTACATGGGCACACGCTTCATCCCTGCGACCGAAAGCATGGCGCCCGAGGCCTACAAACAAATGATCGTCGACAGCACGGTGGACGATCTGATCGTCAGTGCAGGGGTGACCGGCACATCGGCCAGTTGGCTCAAGCCCTCGCTGCGACTGAACGGCCTGGACCCGGACAACATGCCCGATGCGCCTTCCCGCCAATACGACAGCAGCACTTCCTTTGCTGGCAAGAAATGGTTGGACGTTTGGGCCGCCGGGCAAGGCCTGGGCACCATCCACCAAACCGCCCCCATGGCCAGCATCGTGGACCAGCTGGCCCTTGAATACACCACCGCCACGCAGCGCCTGCAAGCCCTGCCCTATCCCCAAAGGAGTTTCCAATGAGTGCACCCGTATACATTTTGGGCGGCTACCAGTCCGACTTTGCCAAGTCCTGGTCACGCCAGGGTCAGGACATCTCTGACATGGTGCAAGAGGCCACACAAGGCGTGCTGGACAATGCCGGCCTGGACACCTCAGCCATCGAGAGCATTCATGTGGGCAACGCCTTTGGTGAACTGCAACGCCAGCAAGCCCATCTGGGCTCCATGGTGGCGCAAATGACCCCCGAACTCTGGGGTGTGCCGGCCATGCGCCACGAAGGCGCCTGCGCGTCTTCCTCTCTGGGCGTGCTGGCGGCGATGGCCGAAATCGAAGCCGGCCGTTACGACTGCGTGCTGGTGATGGGGGTCGAGGAGTTCAAGAACACGTCGGGCAATGTGGCCTCGGTCAACCAAAACGCTGCAGCCTGGCAGGGGCACGAAGACATTGACTGCACCTACATGTGGCCCGCCGCTTTTGGCTTGCTGGCACAAGAATATGAGCGCCGCTATGGCCTGGACCGCAAGCATTTGAACCGCATTGCCGAAATCAATTACGGCAACGCCAAACGCAATCCCCTGGCGCAAACCCGAAAGTGGGAATTTGATGCCCTGAGCTTCACCGATGACGATGAAGCCAACCCGATCATCGAGCCCGGCACACGCCGCCAGGACTGCGGCCAGATCACCGACGGAGCGTGCGCCGTGGTGTTGGCCTCCGCCCGTTTTGCCCAGGCCTATGCCCAAAAACGCGGCCATGGCCTGGACCAATTGGCCCGCATTTCGGGCTGGGGCCACCGCAATGCGGGTCTGCGTCTTCGCGACAAAATCGAACGCAGCCAGGGCCAGCCCTATGTGTTCCCCCATGTACGGCAAACCATCGAAGACACTTGGCGCCGTGCCGGTGTGTCGGGCATCGACGCCATGAGCGGCATCGAAACCCACGACTGCTTCACCACCACCGAGTACATGGCCATTGACCACCTGGGCCTGACGGCTCCGGGGCAAAGCTGGCAAGCGGTCGAAGACGGCTCCATCGCACCGGGTGGTCGCTGCCCGGTCAACATGAGTGGCGGCCTGATTGGTTGCGGCCACCCGGTGGGCGCTACCGGCACACGCATGCTCTGGGACGCGACTCGCCAAGTCACCGGGCAAGCCGAGGCGTGTCAGATTGAAGGCGCCAAGCGCATCCAAACCTTGAACATCGGTGGCTCTTGCGCCACGGTGGTGAGTTTTGTGGTGGAGGCAGGACAAGCATGATCGAAACCTTGTGGCAACAGCACGGGCAAACCCTTCTGTTGACTTGGGCCTTGCTTGCCACCGTATGGCTGTGGGCCATGCCGCGCGAGAACATCCGCTGGATTGACCGGGCCTACCCTGTGTTGCCTTTGGCGGTGGCCGCAGTGGCCGCCAGCGGCCAGCTGGCACCGGGCTTCTTGTCGAATTTTTTGCAGTTGGGACTGTGGCTTTGGCTGTGGCTCACCGTGGTGTGGGTGATCAGCCTGATCAAGCGCGACGCCAGCATCATGGACATTGCCTATGGCCTGCTGTTGTTGGCCGCGCCCTGGTGGGTTCACCAGCATTTGGGGGCTGACGGACAGGATTCGCATCTGCTTTTGCTGGCCATGACCACCGTGGGCTTTGGCCGTTATTCGCTCTACATTCTGTGGCGCAACCTGCCGCACGGCGAAGATCCGCGCTACGCCCGCTGGCGTCAGCGCTCGGGCGCACGCTTTTGGTGGTGGAGCTATTTCCAGGTCTTTTTGCTGCAAGGCGTGGTGATCTGGGTGTGGGCCATTCCCTTGTTGTTTGGCATGACCTCTCCCGGCCCTATCGGGTTCTGGCATGTGGCGGGCGCCTTGGTCTGGGGGGTTGGCTTTGTCTTTGAGGCGGGTGCTGATTGGCAGCTGACCCGGTTCAAGCGTCTGCGCACAGACCGCTCGCAATTGCTCAACACCGGCTTGTGGGCCCTGACACGCCACCCCAACTATTTTGGTCAGACCTGCATGTGGTGGGGTTATGGCGTTTTCGCGCTGTCCCATCCCTGGGGTTGGCTGTCCATATTCCCGTTGGCCTACGTCACCTGGTTCATGAACAAAGGTTCGGCCACGTCGCTGATGGAGCGCCATATGGCCAAAAGCAAGCCCGGCTACGCCGAGTATTGCGCCAATGTGCCGGCATTTTTTCCGCGCCTGCCGGTCAAGACATCTCAACCCAAGGACAACGCATGAGCCAAGCCCTCATCATCGAAGCCCTGCGCACCCCCCGTGGACGTGGCAACGACAAAGGTGCACTGCGCAGCCTCAAGCCGGTGGATTTGTTGGCCAAGCAGCTACAGGCCCTGGCCCAACACACGGGCATTGACACCACCCAGGTGAGCGACGCCATCATCGGCTGCGTGACGCAAACGGCCGATCAAGGTGCCAACATCGCCAAACTCGCTTTGGTGCGGGCCGGTTGGAGCGATCAGGTGCCCGGGCTGAGCATCAACCGCTATTGCGCCTCGGGTCTGAGCGCTGTTCACCTGGCTGCACAGCAGGCCATGGACAACGACAGCTTGGCTGTAGGCGGTGGCGTGGAGATGATGTCGCGCGTGCCCATGGCATCTGACCAAGGCCCCTTGACACACGACTTCGAATTCCAGCAACAAACCATGCTGGTGCCCATCGGCATTTCCGCCGACACGATTGCCACGATGGAAGGATTTGACCGCGCCCAATGCGATGCCTATGCGCTGGCCTCTCAACAACGTGCCGTGGCAGCTTTGCAATCAGGTCGCTTCCGTTCGGTCACACCCGTACTCGATGCCGATGGCGGTGTGCTGCTGGCGCAAGACGAAACGCCCAGGGCGCAGACCACACTCGACAGTCTTGGTCAATTGACGCCCGCCTTCGCGGCCATGGCCGAGAAATACGGCATCGACAAACTCATGTGCCAGCGCTATGGGCTGAGCCACGTCAACCATGTGCAGCACGCCGGTAACTCTCCCACTATGGCTGATGGTGCTTCGGCCGTTTTGCTCGCCAGTCCTGCTGCTGCAAAGCGCCTGGGGCTCAAAGCCCGAGCCCGCATCCTGGCCACCGCCACGGTGAGTGTTGACCGCACCCTGGCGCTCACAGGGGCGGTGCAAGCCACCGAAAAGGCCCTCGCGCTGGCGGGCCTGACCGTGCAGGACATTGATCTGTTTGAGGTCAATGAATCTTTTGCCTCACTGATGCTGCATTACATGAAACACCTGGACGTCCCTCACAGCAAGCTCAATGTGAATGGCGGTGCCATTGCCCTGGGCCATGCCATGGGCTCCACAGGCAGCGCCCTCGTGGGCATGGCACTGGACGAGCTGGAAGCCCGGCAAGCGCGCCGTGCCGTGATCAGCCTGTGTGGCGCAGCCGGCTTGGCCGTGGCCATGGTGATTGAGCGCGTCTGACCACCCAAACCTTCACACGCGCTCAAGTGGGCACATGATCAGCAACCCCGACCTGGAACTGACGCACGCCGCACTGGCGTCCAGCACGCTCAGCCATGGCCTGAAGGTCTTGGGTGACCGCTGGACGGTGCAGGTCTTGCTGTCGGCCTTTCTGGGCATTCGCCGGTTTGATGAACTGCAAAGCTTCTCCAGCATTCCCCGCCCTACCTTGTCAGACCGTTTGCGCTCGCTGGTGCAAATCGGGGTGATCAAGCCACGCCTCTACCAAGACAACCCACCCCGACATGAATACCACCTGACCCGCAAAGGCTTGGGTTTGTACGACGCCACCCTGATGATTTGGGCTTGGGAAAAGAAATGGGGCCAGCGCGCGCAAGACTTGCCCAAAAAACTTTTCCACCAAACCTGTCAACACCACTTCAATCCAACGTTGTGCTGCAAAGCCTGCGGTGAAAAGATCAGCATGAAGGACCTGGACTACAGCCTCGTACCCAACCCCCGCTTGCGACACCAGCCGTTGGAGGGGCTTCGCACCCCACGGATGTCCATAAGGGAGGCCCGCGACATGAGTCTGGGTTTGCGCGTTGACCGCTGGAGTTTGTTGATCCTCACGGCGGTGGTGCTCGGCTGTCATTACTTTGACCAAATTACCCATGTACTCGGCATCGGGCCCAAAGTCCTGTCGCGCCGCCTCTCGGACATGGTCGAGTCCCACTTGCTGAGCTGCGAAACCGATGAACAGGATGCACGCCGAAGGCTGTACCGGCTGACCCCCAGCAGTCGGGATTTGTTTGGCTACATCGTGTGCCTGTCCAACTGGGCCAGTGAATCGCATTTGCACGAGCAAAGTTCGATTCGCCCCCGCCATCGCGCGTGTCAACACCGCTTCTTCCCCATGGTGGCGTGCGATCACTGCCACCAGAACCTGAACCCCTGGGAAGTCTCCTTCCCGACATCCAATGGAAAAATGCCATGAATGATTTTTGGCTCACCTTTGCCCAGCTGACCGTCAACGGCATCGCCGTGGGGGCCATCTATGCGCTGGTGGCACTGGGCCTTGTGCTGATTTACAAAGCCACCGAAGTGCTCAACTTTGCCCATGGTGACTTGCTGGTGGTCTCGGCCTTCAGTGCCTGGGGCTTGATCACGGTGTGGGGCTTACCGTTTTGGTTGGCCTTGATGATCACCGTGCTGGGCGTGGCCCTGTTTGCTTTTGCACTGGATGCCTTGGTCATTCGCCGCATTGCAGGCCAACCGCAATTTGCGGGTGTGATGCTGACCATTGCACTGGCCTTCATGATCCGGGGTGCTGTGAGCATGCTGTTTGGCCCCGAATCGCGCAACTACCCCACACCCTGGAGCCAGCAGAGCACCCAATTGGCAGGCCTGTCGATTGCCAACTTGCAATTGGTCATTCTGGGCGTGTCCATGATGGTGACCTTGGTGCTGTTCTTCTTTTT
>CAJBLW010000161.1 GCA_903953985.1 uncultured Burkholderiales bacterium | reverse complement strand
TAAGACAGTTTGAGATTTAGAAAACTAATAAACCCACCGTGGCAACACGGTGGGTTTTTTTACGACTGCGCTGGGTGCCTGTCCAAAAAATCTACCCATCCAAGGGATAACACGGGTGCTGCACCTCACTGTGGCTGGTAAGTTGGCCGATTGTCAGGATTTACTACATGCCATACCTCAGTCTCCCTTTTCGTTCGCGGTGTGCCGCAGTGGGCTTGAGCCTGTCCACCGCCGGCTTGCTGTTTTTGACGGGATGCGCCAGCGCGCCCAAAGAAGCACCGCCAGCCCAGATGGCCTGTCCTGAGGGTGTTCCTGCTGGCGCCCAGTGTTGGCGGGGGCAGGATTCTGCCGGCTCGCATTATTTGCTGGCCAAGCCTGCCCAGTGGAGCGGTGTGCTGGTGGTGCATGCGCACGGCGGCCCCGCTTTGGGAGAGCCCAAGGCCTCCAGGGCCGACGAAGACATCAAGCGTTGGGCGATCACTTTGACCGAAGGGCATGCGTGGGCCGGATCGGTGTTCAGACAGGGTGGATTTGCTGTGACCACGGCGGCCGAAGACACTGAGCGTGTCCGGCGCATCTTTGCGGACCATGTGGCCAAGCCGCAAAGGACATTGCTGCACGGTCAATCCTGGGGCGCGATGGTCGCCACGCGTGCGGCCGAGATGTACCCCCAATCCTGGGAAGGCATTTTGCTGACCAGCGGTGTGGTGGCCGGGCCCACCACCTACGACTTCCGTTTGGACTTGCGAGCCATCTACCAACACCTGTGCCAAAACCACCCGCGCCCAGACGAGCCTCAGTACCCCTTGTCGCTGGGACTGCCAGCCGACAGCAAAATGACTGCCGCAGAGTTGAACACGCGGGTCAACGATTGTTTGGGGGTGCGCAAACCAGTAGCCCAACGCAGTCCTGAACAAATCCAAAAAATCAAAACCATCGTCGATGTGTTAAAAATCCCTGAAAACGCCATTGCAGGTCACCTGAATTGGGGCACGTTCACGCTGCGCGATGTGGTCACCAAAAGCGGCGGTGCCAGCCCGTTTGGCAATGACATGGTCAAGTACCGCGGTTCCGCCAACGACGCCGCCCTGAATGTGGCCGTGCTGCGCTTCAAAGCAGACCCGCAAGCCAGCGCCAGGTTTGATGCCGATGTCAACCACCGTGGTCGGTTCAAGGTGCCTGTGTTGACGGCCCATGGGATTCGGGATTCGACGGTCTTTGTGGAGGGCAGTGACACCCTGCGCCTGCGCATGGAAGCAGCAGGCAACAGCGCTCGACTGGTGCAAACCTATGTGGACTCTGCAGAGCACAGTTATTGGGGCGATGCGATGTATCCACCGCTGTTTGAGGCCTTGTTGGCTTGGGTCAATCAGGGCACCAAGCCCACGCCTGTGGGCATCGCCACACGTTGCGCGGCGTTGCGGCCTGGACAAGCTGCTGAGTGCCGGTTTCAAACGGCTTACACCCCACAGCCTTTGGCCACCCGTATCGCGCCGCGTTGAGCGAGGACGCTACTTGCAGCGGCTGGCGTATGCCGCTGCGAGCTGACTCATTGCTGCGCAATCCCCGCTTTTTGAATCACCTCAGTCCAGCGTTTGATGTCTGAATCGAGTAACTGGGCCAGTTGGGTGGGGACTTTTCAGAGGACCGCTTCCAATCCTTTTCTTTCAAGCAGGCTCAGCAATTTGAGTGATGGGCCACTGGGCTTTTTGTCTCCCAATTCCCACTTCTGAATGGTTGAAATGCTGGTGTTAAGAATGGCCGCAAAAACGGCCTGACTCACATGCTCTTTTTCCCGCAATTGACGAATTTGACCCGGAGAGATCGGTTTGACTTGCAGATTGCACAGGGCATCAAATTCAGCCATCCGTCTTTTACTGATCAGTCCAGCATGGTTGAGACCCATGGCTGTTTCATGGACTTCCGCGAGAATTCTGCTTTTGCGTTTGGTCGACATCACTCATCTCCTTGCAATTGAAACAATTGACCCGCGCTGACGGCTGAGGCAATGGCTTGTGGATCCAGGTCCAGCAGTGAGACCGCCAATTCCTGAAGCACTTTGAGTTCGTTGGCATCTATGTTGGAGCGTTCATTCTTTTCGAAACCGAATAAGAAAATCCAACGCTGCTCGAATTTGGTTGCAACAATCGTCCGAGCACCAGCGCTTTTGCCACGACCCCGCAGTGCCACTCGTTTTTTGACCAAGTGTCCACCCAGATTGGCGTCAATCAAGCCTTGCACCATTTCTTCCGTTGCACCCAGGATGTCAAGATCGGTGACTTGGCTCTTTCGCATCCAACGTGCAAAAGTCTTGGTGACAAAGACTTGCGAGGTTCTGAACATGCCTAAATTATTGCACTAAGTGCAATAATCTTCAAGCCCAAAATTAAGCGAATAAACCCTCTGTGCTGGGGGTAAAGCATCTGGCGGGACGCATGTGGCGCGGAAAAAAAATGGCGTCAGCCTATCGTTTATCGACTGCACTACCCGGGCCTTCATTGCTGCGCAATCCCCGCTTTTTGAATCACCTCAGTCCAGCGTTTGATGTCTGAATCGAGCAACTGGGCCAGTTGCCTAGGGGTGCTGGATTGGGCTTGCACGTTGAAACCCGCCAGGCGTTGCACCATGGCAGGATCGGCCAGGACTTTGGCCACTTCGGCGCTCAGGCGATCGACCGCGGCTTTGGGGGTTTTGCTGGGCGCGGCCAGTGCGTTCCAAGACGACACATTGAAGTTGCTCAGGCCGGGCAACTCCCGCACCACCGGCACTTGGGGCTGGTCTTTGGGGCGGTTGGCGCCCATCACGCCCAGCAGCCGCACGGCCTTGGCGTTGATCTGCGGTTTGAGCGGTCCCAAAATCTCCACCACCGCATCGATCTGGCCGCCGCGCAATGCGTTGATGACCGCAGGCGTGCCGTTGTAAGGGATGATTTGTGCGATCAGGTTGGCCTGGGTGCGCAACAGCTCGGCAGCCAAGTGTTGGGTGCTGCCAAGGTTGATGGTGCCGATGTTGAGCTGGCCTGGGTTGGCGCGGCCAAAGCCGATCAGCTCGGCCAGGCTTTTGTGCGGTGATGACTCTGGCACCACGATGGCGATGTCAAACAGGCCTAGCAAGGACACGGGCGCAAAGTCGGTGCGGGGGTTGAAGGGCAGGGCCTTGAACAGGCCGGCACTCACGGCTGTGCCGTTGGACATGAGCAGCAGGGTGTGGCCGTCGGGCTCGGCCTTGGCCACCAACTCGGCCGCCACGATGCCGCCAGCGCCGGGCCGGTTGTCAATGACCACGGGCTGGCCCAGGTTGACGGACAGTTGTTGTGCCACGGCCCGCGCCGTCAGGTCGGCCACGCCCCCTGCACCAAAAGGCACGACGATGCGCAGGGGTTTGGAGGGAAAAGCGGCCTGTGCCCAGGCGTTGTTAAAAACCCCTGGCGTCAAAAGGGCAGCGTGCATCACGAGGCGGCGGCTTAACATGGGCGCACTCCTAAAAAAGTTTGATACAGGATGATAAATCCAATCACTCCAACGCTTCGTTTGGCGCTGTACGCCAGTCTTTGCAGCAGTCTGTTGTTGCCCGGCTGCGCCTTCTGGACCGCAGAAGCACCGCAAGACAAGCCGCAACAGGTCTTGCGACAGTTGCCCTTGCAGTTCAATGCCAAAGACAAGTCGCAGTGGCAATCCATGCGCTTGCCGGGCAAGTTGCTCACGGCCTATCGGGTGGACACGCAAGGCCCGCGCGATGCCTTGCTGGCCGAAGCCACCTCCTCGGCCAGCATGTTGCGGCAGGCCTTGCACATCCCTCCGGAGCAATTGGGCGCATTGCAGTTTGATTGGCGAGTTGATCAGCTCATTGCGGGTGCGGACATGCGGCTGCGTGAAGCCGAAGATTCCCCGGTGCGCCTGATTCTGGCGTTCGAGGGCGACCGACAGCGTTTTTCGGCGCAAAACAACCTGCTCAGCGAGTTGACCCTGAGCCTGACCGGCGAGCCGCTGCCCTACGCGACGCTGATGTACGTGTGGTGCAACGACTGTCCGGCCGGCTCGGTGATCGTGAACCCGAGAACCGACCGCATCCGCAAGCTGGCGGTGGAGTCGGGTGCGGGGCGAGTGGGCCAGTGGTTGAGTTACCGCCGCGACATCCGGGCCGACTTTGAGAAAGCCTTCGGCGAGCCGCCAGGGGCCTTGCTGGGGCTGGCCATCATGACCGACACCGACAACACCCGCAGCACCACACGCGCTTGGTATGGCGCGATCCGGCTGCAGTGAGTGCCCCAGTCCGGTGCGCGACAGCACATTTGGGGGAATTCCCTGCCCTGTCGGCGGGCCCAAATGTTGCATACTTGACTGCTAACCAACTCTTTTGTGACCGAGGTGTTTTGATGAACAAGATGAC
>CAJBLW010000160.1 GCA_903953985.1 uncultured Burkholderiales bacterium | reverse complement strand
TGCTGGAGATGAATAAAAAACCCGACCCGCACGCGGTAGAAAACTCTTGCGCCGTGCTGGAAGGGCGAGACGAGCGGCTGCTGCAATGGATCACCGATTCGGGCCTGGTGGCCCTGATCGCCGACAACTACGCGGTCGAAGGTTTGCCCGCTTCGCCCCGGCCCGGCAGCTGTGCGGCTTTGCCTTTGCACGAGCATTGTTTGTTCAAGCTGGGCGTGCACCTGGGCGAAATCTGGCACCTCACCCCCTTGGCCGACTGGTTGCGCCAGAACGGCCGAAGCCGCTTTTTGCTGACCGCCCCGCCCTTGCGCCTGCCCGGGGCCATTGGCTCACCGGCCACGCCCATTGCCACGGTGTGAGTCTTGGACATGAATTTGCAATTGCTTGACTTTGACTGCAGCGAGGATGCCGAGGGCGTGGTCTGTTGGGATGCGCTGGCGCAACCTGCCCCCCAACACAACACGGCTTTGTTGCAAGAAGTCGCGCAGGTGCTGCGCTGGGCACATGGCTTTGACCACGAGGGCCCCGGCCCCCTGGAAAACGGTGCCAACTGGGACTTTGACCTGCAGGTCACGCTGCTGATCCAAGGCGGCAAGCCCCAAGTGGCCACGCCCCGCTTTGTGCCCAGTACGGGTCAACTGAGCCTCTTGCCCGAGCCGGTCAACACGCAAAGCCTCTCACTGAGCCTGACCTTGAGTGGCACGCCTGGTTTTGTGCAGGCATTTCGCACCCAGTTCGAGCAGGCATGACCGCCTCGCAGGGTTCAGACACACCGCAGGCTTCGGACACTCCGGAGGTGCCCAGCTTCAGGGCAGCAATCAAGTTCTGGTTCTGGCTGGGCTGCATCAGTTTTGGCGGCCCGGCCGGGCAAATCGCGCTGATGCACGAAGAGCTGGTGGAACGGCGCCGCTGGATTTCGGAAAAGCGCTACCTGCATGCGCTGCATTACTGCATGCTGCTGCCCGGGCCTGAAGCACAGCAACTGGCCACCTACACCGGCTGGCTGATGCATGGCACGCGCGGGGGGATTGCAGCGGGCGCCCTCTTTGTGCTGCCGTCTTTGGTGCTGCTGATCGTGCTGAGCTGGGCCTATACCGCTTGGGGACAACACCCTTGGGGGCAAGCGCTGCTGTGGGGCCTGAAGCCCGCGGTCACTGCACTGGTGTTCCAAGCAGCGCACCGCTTGGCCTTGCGCACCTTAAAAGCCCGCTGGTTGTGGACGCTGGCGGTCTTGTCCTTGCTGGGCATGCTCTGGGGCCTGTCCTTTGTTTTGATCATTGCGGGCGCAGCGGCCACCGGCTATTGGATGACGCGTCAGCCCTCCAGCGGCGCCGTGGCGGCGCAAGACACACGCCCCGCAAAATCAAGCGAAACGAGCCCACCTGAAGCGACCCGTCCAGCCCCCGCCTGGCTGGACGACGACACGCCCGCACCCGCGCACACGCACTACAGCCACCCGCGCTTGGTGCGCGCGCTGGCTTGGGGGGTGGGATTGTGGGCCGTGAGCCTGGGCCTGATCGCACTGGTGTTCGGGTTCGGCCACACGCTCACGCACATGGGCGGGTTTTTCACGCAAGCGGCCTTGCTGACCTTCGGTGGTGCTTACGCGGTGCTCCCCTTTGTGACACAAGCGGCCGTGGGGCACTATGGATGGTTGACGGCGGCGCAAATGATGGACGGGCTGGCACTGGGTGAGACCACACCAGGGCCGTTGATCATGGTGGTGGCGTTTGTGGGCTTTTTGGGCGGGCACAGCCAGGCCTTGTTCGGTCACCCTGTGCTGGGCGGCATCGTGGCGGCCTGCGTGGTGACCTGGTTCACCTTCTTGCCCTCCTTCGTATTCATTTTGGCGGGCGGCCCACTGGTGGAGTCCACACGCCACATGCCCTCGCTGGCCGGGCCCCTGCAGGGCATCACGGCGGCCGTGATCGGCGTGATCGTGCACCTGGCGGGCGTGTTTGCACGCCAGACCTGGTTGCCAGGCGGCTGGCACATGCTGCCCGATCTGGGGGCTCTGGCGCTGACGCTGCTGGCCACTTGGCTGCTGATTCGAAAGCAACTGAGCGTGTTCAAGCTGCTGGGCCTGTGCACGGCGCTGGGGCTGGTGTGGCAGTTGCTCTTTTGAGCCCCCATGCTACGTCTCCACCCCTTCTGGATTCGGCACGGTGAAGTTTGAATTTTTTTGTCATCCCTGCCTTGAGCCGTGATCCAGAATGCACCGCAGGTCTTTGCAAAAGGCAGTGTTCAACGCTGGATCCCGGGTCTTCGCCCGGGATGACAAAGAGGGGACAACAACACAGGCCATTCATACTTCATAGGACCGGATCAACAGCCGTTTCTGTGCGTTAATGCACACCCAGAACGCCCCACCACGCCATGACCGAAGAATTCCAGATCCACCTCCCCGCCTCCTTCATGGCGCTGTACGTGCCGCCCGGCAAGATCAAGCCCACGCTGGGCCAGCGCGATCTGGCCACACGCTACGAGTTGTGCGAAGACCTGGCCAACCTGTTGACCGAAAAAGCCGCCAACATGCAGTTCACCCTGGGCATCACCGAAGAGCTGGTGCTGTCGCAATGCGAAGCCGGTCTGCTGGCCGAGCCTGCCGTGGTCACGCCTGGCGAGGCGCGCTGGGTGGTGTGCCGCCTGGCCGAGTTGCTTCAGTGGCCCATGGACCAGCTCTTGCAAGCGCCCGCCCCGGGCCAACCAGGTTGACCACCTCGTGAGCACACCCGATTTACAAAGGCTGCTGACGGCCCCCATCTTGCCCACTTTGCTGCGCCTGGCCGCACCCAATACATTGGCCATGGTCATGACGGTGCTGGTGGGCATTGCCGAGACCTACTATGTGGGCCGCCTGGGCACCACGCCTTTGGCGGCCATGGCCCTGGTGTTCCCGTTTGCCATGCTCACCCAAATGATGTCTGCTGGGGCCATGGGTGGGGGCGTTTCGGCGGCCATCAGCCGAGCCTTGGGTGCTGCAGACCTGCAGCGCGCAGACAAGCTGGTGCAACACGCCTTGCTCATCGGCCTGGGCGCAGGTTTGATTTACAGCGCCCTCTTCTTGCTGTGGGGCCCCGACCTTTACGCGCTGCTGGGCGGGCTTGGTGCGGTGCAGCAGCAGGCTGTCGAATACGGCCAAGTGCTCTTTGCGGGGGCGGTGCTGGTCTGGCTGATCAACACGCTGGCCTCCATCGTGCGGGGGACGGGCAACATGCGCGCGCCCTCTTTGGCGCTGGTGGCCACAGCGGTCTTGCAAATCGTGCTGAGCGGTGTCCTCTCGTTGGGCGCCGGACCCATTCCCGCTCTGGGCATGGTGGGGGTGGCGCTGGGGCACATCCTGGCCACCGCGGCGGGCGTGCTTTATTTCCTGTGGTACCTGATTGGCAACCAAGGACGCTTGACGCTGCACCTGCAAGGCTTTGTTCTAAAGCGCACCTTGTTGGCAGACATCCTTCGAGTCGGCGCCGTGGCCTGCTTATCGCCCGTGCAATCGGTGCTGGCCATTTTGATTTTTACCGGCCTGCTGGCGCAACTGGGCACCGAAGCGCTCGCCGGATACGGCATCGGCCAGCGGCTGGAGTTTTTGCTGATCCCGATCGCCTTTGGCATCGGCGTGGCCGCCGTGCCCATGGTGGGCATGGCCATGGGCGCGGGCCAGGTGGCGCGGGCGCGGCGGGTGGCTTGGGTCGCGGCGGGGGTGTCGGCGTTCAACTTGGGGTTGATCGGCGCGGTGGTCACGCTGGCACCCGATGTATGGGCACGCCTGTTCTCACAAGACGAGGCGGTGCTGGCTTACGCACGGCAATACCTGGTGACGGCCGGGCCTGCATTCCCTTTCTTTGGCCTGGGCCTGACGCTTTACTTCGCATCGCAAGGGGCAGGCCAGGTCATTGGACCGGTGCTGGCAGGTACGGTACGGCTGGTGTTGGTGGCGGGCGTGGGCTGGTGGTTGGCGCAACACCAGGGTACGGCGGAAAACTTTTATATGCTGGTGGCGTGGGCCATGCTGCTGTACGGCTTGGTCACCGCTGCGGCTGTGGCAGTTACCCCCTGGGGAGCCTCGGTGAAGCGGGCTTAGAAACTCAGGCGTCCAAAAAGGGGCTGATGCTGCGGCCTCGGGAAACTTGACCCAGACGGTCATACAGGTCGATGGTGGCGGTCGACTCGCCTTGCAGGGCTTGCAGGGCACCCTTGACGGCTTGCAATTGGCGTTGAAGCAGCTGGATGTTGCGCAAATGGTCTTGTTTGCACTGCTGCAGGTCTGCCTGCAAGTTCTGCCACAACACAGGCACGGGGTCTTGACCTGACACCCATTGGGCGATTTGGGACAGTCGCTGCAAAACGGCGATTCTTTCGTCCTGCAAACCCTCAAAGCCCGCCATGTCGCGGGCTTTCAACACCTCAAATTCCAGCCCCAGCAACTCGATCAGGCGTGCGGTGTCCACCGGCGCGTGGGCAAGCAAGGCATCCATCGTGCCGCTTTGCGGGTTCAGCGCAGACAGGGCTGGGTTGGCGTTCATGCCGGAGTTATTCCTTGATCATTTTTTCAATGGCCAGGAAGTTTTCGGCGATGCGGCGCGAATCAATGGGGTATTGACCTTGCTGGATGGCCACTTTGATGGCCTCCACCTTGGCCCGGTCGAATTCTGGCTCTTGCATGGCTTTTTGCGCCACAGCGCTCAGCTTGACTTCGTCGGTCTGCGGGGCGAGTGCCTTCGTCAGGCTTTCGTTCGCACTGTCGGCGGCGCGCTCTTGGGCCTTCGCAGACACTTGGCGACTGGACGAGTCCATTTGGGCAGCCCGGCGAAAACTAGAGATGGGATCAGTCATGATGGTTCTCTTTTCTGGTCTCTTTTTGGTGAGCAGAAACCTCGCTCGTACTCAGTATAGACAGCTGATTTTAGAACTTGAGCCTAACAGGTGATTATTTTCATGATTTTCATGAATTGGTGTTTCAAAGGCCTTGGACCTGGTTGGGGCCTTTGACCAGCCCCGTGAGCATACGCCCTGAATCGCGGTTTTTGAGCTTGATTTGCTCGCCATAGCGACCGTCTTGCTGGGCTTCCACCCGCGCCGAGATCTGAAAGCCTTGGGCTTGTCCGATCGACATCAGCACCATCTGGCCTCTTTTGACCAAGATGGTGGGTCGGATGTCTTGGCTGCGCAGCGGGGTGTCGGAGCGCACATCGCGCACCACCTCGGCATGCAGCACCTGAGAGACTTGCTCCAGGACATTGACGGGCATGCCTGATGTATCGACATCGACCAGCCGAACATGAGCCTCGGTCAAGCTCATGCCGCGCTGCAGCGGGACGGCGGCCACCAGCACTTGGCGTTTTTCCACCGGAGCGGGTTCGGCCTTGACGGGCCCAGCCGTTGCCGCCACTCGCCCAGGAACTGACACACGCACATAAAGCTGCCAGTTTGGTTGGGCACAGCGCACGCGGATGGTGTCGGGGCTGGCAAAGGGCAGGTCCATGGCCAGAGGGCTGGTGCAGGCCTTGACCTGCAGGCGTGGGTCCATGGGGGCGAGCACGACCGATTCGGCCTCTACCGATTGGGTTTGCACCACCCAATTGATCACCGCTTTTTGGAGGGCCGCCGCAGGCGTGGCCGGGGCCGCCGCCAACGCAGACCAGCTGCTCAGACAAAAGACCGCCCCGAGCCAGAGGCCGCGGATGGTGGCCTGTTCCAGAAGTCGGCACAGCATTTGCATGGAGGGTTTCATAGGTGTGAAAGTTTTGACAGTGTTCATGATTTCCATCTACCAAGCAAAAACGAGACCAGCCCCCAGAAACACCTGTCACCGACATGAGCAACCTGTTGCCCCCCTTGCCCAGCCTGCCCGCGCTGAGCCCCCCTGCCCCATCGGGCAGTGGGGCGCTGCTGCCCGCATCAGGCCGCCCAGGGGCTTTCGGGCAGGTGTTGGCCGATGTGGCCCCCCGCGTTGGGAGCGTCCAGGCGCAGGACGGCGACACCTTGATTGGTCTGGTCAAGGCCCATTACCGGCAAAACCAGCAGCCCATCACTGAGCAGCAGGCCATGCGACTGGCGCATCAGGTGGCCGCACGCAACCAGATTGGCGACCCAAATTTGATTCTGACGGGTCAGAAAATCGATTTCTCCAGCCTCCAGATGCCTGCCCTGGCCCGCAGCGACACGTTCGGGCCACTGGACTTGAGCCCGCGCAGCGCCCGCTTAGTGACTCAACTGGCCAACCCTGCGGCTTTGACGGCCCATGCTTTGGCCAACCGCCCAGCCGCCTGGACCAACAGCCCGGGGGCCGCAGGCCAGCACCCCGTGCTGGACAAAACACTGGAACGGGCCGTCGCCAAGGGCTTTGTCTCAGCCGCACAAGCGCCGGCAGTGAAGGACAAAATCCTGGCCTTGGCCGATCGCTACAACTTTCAGCCCGACGACTTTGCCCGCCTGAGCCTCATGGAGAGCGGCGGCATGAACCCGCAAGCCACCAATGGCAACTGCCACGGGATCATCCAGTTTTGCGATGGGCCCAACCGAGGCGCCGCCTCGGTGGGCTTGAAGGACAACCCCCGGTCGATTTTGGGCATGGGTTTGCTGCAACAGCTGGACCTGGTGGACCGTTATTTCTCGCAAGCCGGTTTGCGCGTCAATGGCCCCCCTGTCGGACTGGACGATTTGTACCTGACGGTGCTGACTCCGGCTGCCCGACAAGAAACACGACCCGACGCGCCGCTGTCCATTGCCGGGCCGCAAGCGCGTTATCTGCATGTAGGGCAAGACACGCGCGCGCCCATCACGCGCAACTCCATTCTGGCCGGGCTTCATACCTTGACCAACGCCCTGCTGCCCCAAGCCCCTCGCGATGCGGCTGCGCCTGTGCTGGGCGCGGTGGCCAAAGGCGGTGTGGCCCGCCTGTACGACGAGGTGGCCAACACACTGCCCACAGCGTTGCGCTGAACAGCGGCAACTCTTGGCCGCAGGGCTTTGCCGCTGACAGCAAATTGCCGCTCTTGGCGGCAAGGGCCCATCGGTCTAACGCCAAAGACAACAAATCCACTTGGCACGGCTTTTGCTGCTATCGACCCTAAGCCGCTCAACTTGAGCACCCTTCGTCAAAAAATTGACGACAGCTGTCCATCGAACCCACGACCCCAGGAGTCCAGATGAATTTGTTAAACCAGACACTCGGCGTGCATGAACAAGCTTTACAAGTCAAAAGCCGCCGCCTTGAAGTGTTGGCGCAAAACATCGCCAACGCCGATACGCCCAACTTCAAAGCGCGAGACATCGACTTCAAGGCCGTGATGAAAGAGACCCAATATCAGGACAACGCCATGCAGGCCACCAGCCAAGGTCACTTTGCGCAGGGCCAAGGGCTCGATGCCGATGGCATGCGTTACCGCACCCCATTCAACACCGCATTTGACGGCAATACCGTTGAAATGAGCGTCGAACAAGCCCAGTACGGTAAAGCCGCCGCCGATTACCAGGCCACGCTGAACTTTCTGGAAAACCGCGTGAGCAGCGTGCGCAAAGCCTTGAGAGGAGACTGATCATGGCCATGGACAACATTTTTGGCATAGCCGGCACGGCGCTCAACGCGCAGCTGACCCGCATGAACGCCACCGCTTCCAACCTGGCCAACGCCGGCACCGTAGCGACCACCGAGCAAGACGCTTTTCGCGCCAAACGCCCGGTGTTCAAGGCCCTCATGGATTCGCAGATGACCAACAACGGCGCTCCTTATGTGGGTGGGGTGAAGATCGACCGCATGGCCGATGACGCCGCGCCACCTCGCCGAGTGTCCGACCCACGCAACCCCTTGGCCGACAAGGACGGTTACGTCTACCAGACCAACGTGAGCGAAGTCACCGAGATGGTCGAAATGATGGCCGCTGCACGCTCTTACCAAAACAACGTCGAAGTGATCAACACGGCGCGTCAACTGATGATGCGCACGTTGGACATCTCCAAGGCCTGACCTGAAAGCACCCCATGGCGACCCCCAATGTGACATCCTCTAGCCTGCTCCAAAACGTCTCGCGCTACGAAGACGTGAAAGAGGCGGCCAAGAAAACCAAAGAGGACATGGGCAAGCAGGAATTCCTGACCTTGTTCACC
>CAJBLW010000159.1 GCA_903953985.1 uncultured Burkholderiales bacterium | reverse complement strand
GTGCAACAGTCATGCCGTTGGATTTGAGGATTTCCAGCGTGCTGGTGTTGACCTTGCGCGATTCGGTCCAGCCCCGGGTTTCAGCCTCGGCTGCGGCTTTGAGCAAGGCGTCCTGGGTGGGCTTGTCCAGCGCGTCGAAAGCTTTCTTGTTGGCAATCACCGCGTTTTTGGGCAACCAGGCTTGAACGTCGTAGTAGAACTTGAGGTGCTCAAAAAGCTTGCTGTCTACGCCCGTGGCCCCTGACGTCATGGTGGATTCGACCACGCCCGTGGCCAAGGCCTGAGAGAACTCGGCCGCTTGAACAGTCACAGGCTGGGCGCCCACGAGTTCAGCGATCTTGGCGGTGGTGGGGCTGTAGGCGCGCCACTTGATGCCCTTCAAATCAGCCACGCTGTTGATGGGCTTTTTGCTGTAAATGCCCTGTGGGGGCCAGGCCACCGAATACAAAAGCATCATGCCTTGCTCGGCCAATTTTTTCTCCAGCAAAGGTTTTTGCGCCTTGTAGAGTTTCATGGATTCGTCGTAGCTGTCGGCCAGGAAGGGCAGGCCATCGGCACCAAAGGGCTGCCATTCGTTTTGGAAGTTGACCAGCAAGATCTCGCCCAGTTGGGCTTGACCACCCTGCACGGCACGCTTGATTTCCGGGGCCTTGAACAGAGAGGCGTTGGCATGCACCGTGATTTTCAGCTTGCCCGCCGTGGCCTTTTCCACATCGGCTGCGAACTGGATCATGTTGACCGAGTGGAAGTTGGTGGCGGGGTAAGCGGCGGGCAGGTCCCATTTGGTTTGGGCCGACACAAAGCCGGAAACAGCGAGCAGACCAGCCAGCAGGCTGAGGTGAAGGGCGCGACGTTGCATGAGAACTCCTGTGAATGTGGAATGAACGGTCAAACGAGCAGTGCAAGAAAGGTGCCCGCTTGGTGCGCGCATCGGGTGCATCTGGCTGGGGTTCACTTTAAGCAAGTTGGGGCTTGGGTGTGATCGGTGTTTTCCCTTAATGTCAACAAATTGTTGGTAAATTGTCATCAACGGACATAAACTTTGAGTCCTCACTTGTCTGAACACCTCCAATGCCGCGCAAAAATTCAACTGCCATCGCGAACGCCAACCCCATCGTCTCTTCGGCCCATCTGGTCTCGCCCGACAGCGCCGAGATGAGCGAGTTCGAGTTTGGCCTGATCGTGGCGGGTAACGCCTTTCACCGCTGGATCATCCACTGCATGTCGGCGGCGGGCCTGAAGGATTTGACCCCGCTCGATGTGTTGGTGCTGCACCACGTCACACACCGTGCGCGGGACAAACGCCTGGCCGACATTTGTTTCATCATGAACATCGAAGACACGCATTTGGTGAATTACGCCCTGAAAAAACTGCAGGGCCTGGGCGTGGTGATGTCGCAAAAGCATGGCAAGGAAGTGACCTATGCGGCAACCGACGAAGGCCGCGCTTATGTTCAGCGCTACCGTGATATCCGCGAGAGTTGCCTGATTGACGCCTTGAAGGCCGACGATGGCCTGAACCGCGACATTGGCGAGTTGGCTCGATTGCTCCGCGTGCTCTCGGGCATGTACGACCAAGCCGCACGAGCGGCTGCCTCTTTGTGAACCTGTTTTTTGAATCCTGATTGTTGAGCGACATATGAGCGAACCCCACATCACACCCGCTGGCCCAAACCGTTGGCAGTTCTGGATCGACCGGGGCGGCACCTTCACCGATGTGGTGGGCAAGCGTCCCGATGGCTCTTTGGTGACGCACAAACTGCTGTCTGAAAACCCCGAGCAGTACCGAGATGCGGCGGTGGCGGGCATACGCCATTTGCTGGGCTTGAAGCCCGGCGAGCCGGTCTCGCCCGAGCAGGTCGAATGCGTGAAGATGGGCACCACCGTGGCCACCAACGCATTGCTGGAGCGCAAAGGAGAGGCCACGCTGCTGGTGACCACGCAAGGCTTTGGGGATGCACTGCGCATCGCCTACCAAAACCGCCCGCGCTTGTTTGACCGCCAGATCGTTTTGCCCGAGCTGCTCTACAGCGCGGTGGTGGAGGCGCAAGAGCGCGTTTCGGTAGATGGCGAAGTCTTGCTGCCGCTCGATCAGGTGCATTTACGCACCCAATTGGTGAACAGTTTTTCGCAAGGCGTGCGCTCGGTCGCGGTGGTGTTCATGCACGGCTGGCGGCACACGGCCCACGAGCTGGCCGCAGCGCGCCTGGCGCGTGAGGTGGGCTTCACCCAGGTCAGCACCTCGCACCAGACCAGCCCGATGATGAAGTTGGTCAGCCGGGGCGACACGACGGTGGTGGATGCGTATTTGTCTCCGATTTTGGGCCGCTATGTGGACCAGGTAGCCAGTGAAATGCCGGGCGTGAAACTGATGTTCATGCAGTCTTCGGGGGGCCTGACAGATGCGCAGGTGTTTGCAGGCAAGGACGCGATTTTGAGTGGCCCGGCGGGCGGCATTGTGGGCATGGCCCGCACGGCCCAACTGGCGGGATACGACAAGGTGATTGGTTTTGACATGGGCGGTACGTCCACCGACGTGTCGCACTTTGCCGGGCAGTTCGAGCGCGAGTTTGAAACGCAAGTGGCCGGGGTGCGCATGCGTGCGCCGATGATGAGCATCCACACTGTAGCGGCGGGTGGTGGTTCGCTGTTGGCTTATGACGGTGCGCGTTTCAGGGTGGGCCCGCAAAGCGCGGGGGCCAACCCCGGCCCAGCCAGTTACCGCCGGGGTGGTCCGCTGGCCGTGACCGATGCGAACGTGATGGTGGGCAAGGTGCAGCCGAAGTTTTTCCCCTCGGTATTTGGACCGGAGGCGAACCAGCCGCTGGATGCTGAGGTGGTGCGTGGGCATTTTGAACAACTGGCCACACAAACTGGACGCGCTGCCGAAGATGTGGCGCACGGTTTCATCCAGATCGCGGTGCAGCAGATGGCCAACGCGATCAAGAAAATCTCGGTGGCGCGGGGCTACGACGTGACGCGCTACACCTTGCAGTGCTTTGGCGGGGCAGGCGGGCAGCACGCTTGTCTGGTGGCCGATGCTCTGGGCATGTCGCAAGTGATGGTGCACCCGCTGGCGGGCGTGTTGTCGGCTTACGGCATGGGCCTGGCGGACCAGAACGTGATGCGCGAGGAGTCGGTGGAGCGACGCTTGGACGCAGCGGCCATGCCTTGGATGGCCGAGCGCTTGCATGTTTTGGGCGAATCCACCCGTTTGGCCTTGTTGGCGCAAATGGGCGGGGACGCGGCCCATGCCGACCGCATTGAGTTGCGTCAACGCGTGCATTTGCGTTACGAAGGCACTGACTCGGCGCTGGTCGTGCCTTGGGGCGACCAGGCCCAATTGGTGGCCGGGTTTGAGGCGGCTTATCGTCAGCGTTTTGCCTTTTTGATGCAGGGCAAAGCCCTGGTGGTCGAAGCCGTGTCGGTGGAGGCGGTGCTGCCCGGCGATGCGCCCGAAGAGGCCGTGTTGGCCCTGCACCCGCAGCGCGATGTGCCGTGCCGCGACACGGTGCGGGTGTACGCCGCCAACGCCCAAGGCGTGGCCGAGTGGCAGGACGCTGCATTGGTGGTGCGCGAAGACATGCGCCCCGGCGATGTGATCGACGGTCCGGCCATCATTGCCGAGAAAAACGCCACCACCGTGGTGGAACCCGGCTGGCAGGCTCGCTTGACCGATCTGGACCATTTGCTGCTGGTGCGCGTGCAAGCGCGTGCGGTGCAGCACGCCGCAGGCACGCAGGCCGACCCGGTGCTGCTGGAGGTGTTCAACAACCTGTTCATGAACATCGCCGAGCAAATGGGGCTGCAGCTGCAAAACACGGCCTACTCGGTCAACATCAAGGAGCGATTGGACTTTTCTTGCGCCTTGTTCAGCGCCGAGGGGCATTTGATTGCCAACGCGCCACACATGCCTGTGCATTTGGGTTCGATGGGCGAGAGCATTCAGACTGTGATTCAAGAAAACAAAGGCCGCATGCAGCCGGGCGATGTGTTCGTGCTGAACGACCCGTACCACGGCGGCACGCACTTACCCGACATCACCGTGATCACGCCGGTGTACCTGGACGGTCACGTCGATCCAGTGTTTTATGTGGGCTCACGCGGGCACCACGCCGATGTGGGCGGCTTGACACCCGGCTCCATGCCGCCGTTCTCCACCCGCATCGAAGAAGAGGGCGTGCAGATCAACAACGTCAAGCTGGTCGAGGCGGGCCATTTGCGCGAAGCCGAGATGGTGGCGCTG
>CAJBLW010000158.1 GCA_903953985.1 uncultured Burkholderiales bacterium | reverse complement strand
GTTTTGGCACATGGCAAGCACGACAAAGTGCACATCTTCAAGATGCGCCGTCGCAAGCACTATCAGAAACGTCAGGGTCACCGCCAGCAGTTCACCGAACTGCAAATCGGCGTGATCGCTGCCTGAGGAGAATAGGTCATGGCACAGAAAAAAGGCGGCGGCTCTACGCGCAACGGTCGTGATTCCAAGCCAAAAATGCTCGGCGTCAAGGCTTTCGGTGGTGAACTGATCAGCGCTGGCTCGATCATCGTTCGTCAACGCGGCACCAAGTTTCATGCTGGCAGCAATGTCGGCATCGGCAAGGACCACACCTTGTTTGCCCTGGTGGACGGCCACGTTTCGTTCTCTACCAAAGGTGAACTCAGCAAGCACATGGTCAACGTGACGCCGGCTGTTTAAGCCCGTTGCGCCCATGGCGAAGAGGAGCCCCGCAAGCCGGGGCTTTTCGCATTCTGGCCCGCAGACCTTTTGACCTCGGGCCCACCGCTACACTGGATACCCCATGAAGTTCGTTGACGAAGCCTATATTGACATCTCCGCAGGTGACGGCGGGAACGGCTGCGTCTCGTTCCGCCATGAAAAGTACAAAGAATTCGGTGGCCCCAACGGGGGCGATGGCGGGCGTGGCGGGCATGTATTCGCTTTTGCCGACATCAACCTGAACACCTTGGTCGATTACCGTTATTCGCGCCGCCACGAGGCCAAGCGCGGCCAGCACGGCATGGGCTCGGACATGTTTGGTGCAGCGGGTGACGACGTCACACTCAAAATGCCGGTGGGCACCATCGTCACCGACGCCGAAACCGGCGAAGTGCTGTACGAACTGCTGGTTCCGGGTGAAACCATCATGATTGCCAAGGGCGGCGATGGTGGATTTGGCAACATGCGATTCAAAAGCGCGATCAACCGCGCCCCGCGCCAAAAGACACCGGGCTGGCTCGGGGAAAAGAAAGAACTCAAGCTCGAATTGAAAGTGCTGGCCGATGTTGGTCTGCTGGGAATGCCCAATGCGGGCAAGTCCACTTTCATCGCGGCCGTCTCCAACGCCCGCCCCAAAATCGCCGATTACCCCTTCACCACCTTGCACCCGAACCTGGGGGTGGTCCGCGTCGGCCCTGAGCAAAGCTTTGTGGTGGCCGATGTGCCGGGGCTGATCGAAGGCGCTTCGGAAGGCGCAGGCCTGGGCCATTTGTTCCTGCGTCATTTGCAGCGCACCCGTTTGCTCTTGCATGTGGTCGACTTTGCGCCATTTGACGAAAACGTGGATCCGGTGCAGCAGGCCAAGGCCATCGTGGCGGAGCTCAAAAAATACGATCCTGGTTTGTACAACAAGCCCCGCTGGTTGGTGCTGAACAAGCTGGACATGGTGCCGGCCGAGGAGCGCGAAGCGCGGGTGAAGGACTTCATCAAGCGCATGCGCTACAAAGGTCCGGTTTTCCAGATCTCGGCCTTGACCCGCGAAGGTTGCGAGCCCCTGATCAAGGAAATCTACAAACACATACGTGCCCAGCAAATCATCGAGCAGGGCATTGTGGAAATTGACCCCCGCTTCACCGAGCAGGACAAGCCGCAAGAGCCTGATGCCGATGACCCGCGTTTCAAGCCGCTGCCGTCTGGTGCAGATTGATTCGACGGCGTGCGCCTGAATTTGCCCTCTTTCCTTCACGCCCAGTAAACCCCCAGCATGACTTCTGCCGCCGTTTCCAACCTGCTGCGAGATGCGCGCCGCATCGTCGTCAAAGTCGGCTCCAGCCTGGTGACGAACGAAGGGCGTGGACTGGATGAGGGTGCGATTGGCGAGTGGTGCCGCCAGATGGCGCTGCTCAGTGCCCAAGGCAAAGAGGTGGTCATGGTCTCCAGTGGTGCGATTGCCGAGGGCATGAAGCGCCTGGGCTGGACCACCCGTCCCAGCGAAGTGCCAGCACTGCAAGCCGCTGCCGCTGTGGGCCAAATGGGCCTGGCACAAATGTACGAAACCAAGCTGCGCGAAAACGGCATGCGCAGCGCCCAGGTCTTGCTCACGCATGCCGATCTGGCCGACCGCGAGCGCTACCTCAACGCCCGATCGACCTTGCTGACCCTGCTACAGCACCGCGTGCTGCCTGTGATCAATGAAAACGACACGGTGGTCAACGACGAGATCAAGTTTGGCGACAACGACACCTTGGGGGCGCTGGTAGCCAACCTGATCGAAGCCGATTTGCTGATCATCCTCACTGACCAAAAAGGCTTGTACACCGCCGACCCGCGTAAAGACCCCTCGGCCATCTTCGTACACGAGGCCCGCGCTGGTGATTTGGCCCTAGAAGCCATGGCTGGCGGCGCGGGGTCGAGCATTGGGCGGGGCGGCATGATCACCAAAATCCTGGCCGCCAAGCGTGCTGCCGGTTCGGGCGCATCGACTGTGATCGCCTGGGGGCGCGAGCCCGATGCCTTGCTGCGCCTGTGCCAGGGCGACAACATGGGCACCCTGCTGGTGGCCCAGACGGCCAAACAGCAAGCCCGCAAACAATGGATGGCCGATCACCTGCAAATGCGGGGTTCGGTCACGGTGGATGCGGGTGCAGCGCACAAAGTGCTGACCGAAGGCAAGAGTCTGCTGCCGATTGGCATGACGGGCGTCTCGGGTGATTTTTCACGCGGTGATGTGATCGCCATCCGGGACGAGCAAGGCGCCGAAATTGCCCGAGGCCTGGCCAATTACGCCAGCGCCGAGGCCCGATTGTTGTGCCGCAAGCCCTCGCACGACTACGAGGCCTTGCTGGGCTACACCGCCGAGCCCGAGATGGTGCATCGGGACAACCTGATCCTGAGCCGCTGAAGTCACGGAGGATGAGCCAGCCTTCGCCAGATGGGTCAACCTTGCGGGTTGGGGTCGAAGCTGGCGCCCGGGGGCAGCTCCATGTGCATGGGGGGCTGCATCTCTCCGTGATCGTGTTCCATGCCGTGATCACGTGGGGAGCGAGTGCCGCCACGCAAATAACGGTTTTGCCGCTCCTGCCGGGGCAAGTAGCGGGCCAACTCGGTCAGCGCCATTTCATACACGCCGCGCTTGAACTCCACCACCACATCGAGCGGCACCCAGTAGTCGTTCCAACGCCAAGCGTCAAACTCCGGGTGATCGGTGGCGCGCAAGTTCAGGTGGTGATCGTGGGTCACCATCTGCAACAGGAACCAGATCTGTTTCTGGCCCTTGTAAAAGCCGCGTGCATCCCTGCGGATGAAGCGGTCCGGCACCTCATAGCGCAACCAGTCACGGGTTCGGGCCACGATGCGCACATGCTCCGGTTGGAGCCCCACTTCTTCGTGCAGTTCGCGGAACATGGCCTGTTCGGGGCTCTCACCCCGGTCAATGCCACCCTGCGGAAACTGCCAGCTGTGGGTACGGATGCGCTTACCCCAAAAAACCTGGTTTCTCTGGTTGAGCAGAATGATGCCGACGTTGGGCCTAAAGCCTTCACGGTCAAGCATAATCAACCTCAATTTTTTAAATTGTGTCCATTATGCACGGCGCACCGCCGCTGGCTGTTGGATGTTTCCCTGATCCCCTTGTCTGAGTTAGCCCGTTGCGATGAAAGCCTCCCAGTTCCTCATTTCCACCCTCAAAGAAGCCCCAGCCGACGCCGAGGTGGTCAGTCACAAGCTCATGACCCGGGCCGGCATGATCAAGAAGCTGGGTGCGGGCATCTACAACTACATGCCCATGGGTTTGCGTGTGATCCGCAAAGTCGAAGCCATCGTGCGCGAAGAAATGAACCGCGCCGGTGCCATCGAGATGACCATGCCTGTGGTGCAACCGGCCGAGCTTTGGCAAGAGACCGGTCGCTTTAACAAGATGGGCCCCGAATTGTTGCGCATCAAGGACCGCCATGGCCGCGACTTTGTGATTCAGCCGACCAGCGAAGAGGTGGTGACCGACGTGGTGCGCCAAGAAGTGCGCAGCTACAAACAATTGCCCAAAAACTTCTACCAAATCCAGACCAAATTCCGCGACGAGCGCCGTCCGCGTTTTGGCCTGATGCGTGGCCGCGAGTTCACCATGAAGGACGCCTACAGCTTTGACCGCGACATGGCGAGCGCCAAGGCCAGCTACCAAGTCATGGCCGGTGCCTACCGCAAGATTTTCGACCGGTTTGGCCTGACCTACCGCGCCGTGGCCGCAGACAGCGGGGCCATTGGGGGCGACTTGAGCGAAGAGTTCCAGGTGATCGCAGCCACAGGCGAAGACGCCATCGTGTACTGCCCCACCAGCAACTACGCTGCCAACATCGAAAAAGCCGAAGCCCTGGCCCCCAGCCAGCCACGCGGCGCGGCCACGCAAGCCCTGACGAAAACCGCCACGCCCGGCAAGAGCACCTGCGAAGACGTGGCCGCCTTGCTGAATGTGCCGCTTTCCACCACCGTCAAGTCGCTGGTGCTGGCCACCGACACTCTGAACGAACAGGGTGAGATCGTGAAGTCGCAAGTTTGCCTGCTGCTGCTGCGCGGTGACCACGACATGAACGAAGTCAAAGTGGGCAAGCTGCCGGGCATGGAAGGCGGTTTCCGCTTTGCCACCCTGGCCGAGATCGAAGACCACTTTGGTTGCAAGCCGGGTTACCTCGGCCCGCTGAATTTAAAGAAGCCCGTGCACCTGGTAGCCGACCGCGACGTGGCCGTGATGGCCGACTGGATTTGTGGTGCCAATGAGCCAGACTTCCACATCATCGGCGTCAATTGGGGCCGTGACCTGCCCGAGCCCGCCTTGGTGGCCGACATCCGAAACGTGGTCGCCGGTGACAAGTCGCCTGACGGGCTGGGTGAATTGGCCGTTGAGCGCGGTATCGAAGTGGGCCATGTGTTCTACCTGGGCACCAAATACTCCAAGGCGATGAACGCCACATTCTTGGACGAGAACGGCAAGCCGCAGTTCCTGGAGATGGGTTGCTACGGCATCGGCGTGACCCGCCTGCCCGCTGCCGCCATCGAGCAAAACCACGACGAACGTGGCATCATCTGGCCCGACGCGATTGCCCCGTTCACATTGGTGATCTGCCCCATCGGCATGGACCGCAGCGAAGCCGTCAAGCTTGAGGCCGAACGCATCTACGCCGCATTGCTGGCCGACGGGGTTGATGTCATCCTGGACGACCGGGGCGAGCGCCCCGGTGCCATGTTTGCCGACTGGGAGCTGATCGGCGTGCCGCACCGCATCACGATTGGCGACAAGGGATTGAAAGACGGTCTGATCGAGTACCAGCACCGCCGCGATGCCGAAGCCAGCAAAGTGGATGTAGCCGACATTTTGGGTCACCTTAAAGGGTGTTTGGCTCCCTGAGCCGCAAGCCCGTGTCCATGACACGCTCGGTCATGCTCAGCCGCCGAGCTTGTTTGCTCAGTCTGTGCGGGACTTTGTTGCCCTTCGGGGCGACGCACGCCGGACGGCAAATCGAAGAGCCCCTTTCGCACGCCGTGCGTTCGGCCCTGAGCGCGGCGGTGGCGGCGGCAGCACCCCCAGAGCCCCTGCTGCCCAACGCCGCTGACCAGCAGGCCTATGCGCAGTGGAAAGCGGCCAGCAGCCAGCGGCTGGCGCATTTCAAAACACACCCAACCGAGCGGCAAGAGTTTTTGCAAACTCTTTGGTACGAAGCTCGCCGCGCAGGCCTGCCCCTGTCACTGGTGCTGGGCGTGGTGCAGGTCGAAAGTGCGTTTCGCAAATACGCCATCTCCAGCGCCGGGGCACGCGGCTACATGCAGGTTATGCCGTTTTGGGCGCGCCTGATTGGCGATGGCGACGACAGCCGACTGTTTCACATGCAGACCAACCTGCGTTTTGGTTGCGTCATCATGCGCCACTACTTGGACCGGGAACGCGGCGACACCTTTATGGCGCTGGGCCGTTACAACGGCAGCCGAGGGCAGTCGGCTTACCCGCAAACGGTGATGGCGGCGCAGCGGGCTTGGTTGCACCCGTTGGATTGAGGCCGCAAAAAAGCCACCCGAAGGTGGCTATGACAGGTTTCAGGCATCGGTTGAGTCAACCGATTAGGCTTGGCCGTTGATGACCTGTTGCAGTTCGCCCGACTCGTACATTTCCATCATGATGTCCGAGCCGCCAATGAATTCGCCCTTGACGTAGAGCTGGGGGATGGTGGGCCAGTTGCTGTATTCCTTGATGCCTTGCCGGATTTCGGCATCGTCCAGCACATTCACGGTTTTGACCGTCTTGGGGTCCACGCCCACGGCCTTGAGGATCTGGATGGCACGGCCCGAAAAACCGCACATGGGAAAGCTGGCGTTGCCTTTCATGAACAGGGTGATGTCGTTGCCTTTGACGATTTCGTCGATGCGTTGCTGGGTGTCGCTCATGTTCAATTCTCCAAATGGGGACGGTGTCGGATGAGATGAATTATGTCTCTGAATGAAAGTCTGCCATTTTTGAAGGGATGTTGCTGTCAATCCGGCATCATCGCGCCTGTACAGCGCTCGATCCCGCCCAGATCGCGCCGCGATTGAATCTGTACAAAACCGGTCGTGCGCAGCAGTTCTTGCACGTCAGCGGCCTGGTTCCAGCCATGTTCCAGCAGCAGCCAGCCACCTGGGGCGAGGCGGCTGGGGGCTTGAGCAATGATCTGGCGGATGTCATCCAGACCATCGGCCCCGCTCGTCAGCGCGCTCAGGGGTTCGTGCGTCAGGGCGGCCAGGTGCGGGTCGCCTTCCGCCACGTAAGGTGGGTTGGACACGATCAGCTCAAATGGACCCGTTACGGCGTCCATCCAGTGACCCAGCACGCACTGCACGGGCAAGTTCAGGCGCTGGGCGTTGGCGCTGGCCACGGCCAGGGCGTCGGCGCTGGCGTCCACGGCAGTCACTTGCGCAGCAGGGCGCTCGTGCTGCAGGGCCAGGGCCAGAGCGCCGCAGCCAGTGCCCAGGTCCAGCACGCGGGCTGGCTGGCCCAAAGGCAGCAATTCCAGCGCCCACTCGACCAGGATTTCCGTGTCGGGGCGTGGGTCCAGCACCCGAGCGTCCACGTTCAGCGTCAGACCAAAAAAGTCTTTGCGACCGGTGATGTAGGCTACGGGCTCGCCTTGCAGGCGGCGCTGCAGGGCGTGGTCCCAGTTGTGTTGCTGCACCTCAGTCAACAACTCGGTGTCATGGGCCAGAAGCCAGGCGCGGTCATGCACCGGGCGCGCCAGGGCGTTCAGCAAGAGAATTTGTGCGTCCACCCGGGCCAGGCCTTGTCTCAGGGCATGTTGCATGCATTCGCTAACGCTGGGGTTGGCGTGAGGGTCCATCATGCAGTCGCCCCGATTTCCAGTGCAGCCAGTTGTTCTGCGGCTTCGTAGGCCTGCAGCGCATCGACCACGTCTTTCAAATCACCTTCCATGATGGTCAGCAGCTTGTACAGCGTGAGGTTGATTCGGTGGTCGGTCAATCGGCCTTGCGGGAAGTTGTAGGTGCGGATGCGGTCCGAGCGGTCGCCACTGCCGATCAGGCTTTTGCGTTCAGCAGCGTCTTTGGCGGCGCGTTCGGCCCGGTCTTTTTCCTGAATGCGCGCAGTGAGCACTTTCAGGGCTTGCGCCTTGTTGCTGTGCTGACTGCGGCCGTCTTGGCATTCGGCCACGATGCCGGTGGGCAAGTGGGTGATGCGCACGGCCGAGTCGGTTTTGTTGATGTGCTGCCCACCCGCGCCACTGGCGCGGTAGGTGTCGATGCGCAAATCAGAAGGATTGATCTTGATGGCCTCGGCTTCGTCTGGCTCTGCCAATACCGCTACCGTGCAAGCGCTGGTGTGGATGCGGCCCTGGGTTTCGGTGGCGGGCACCCGTTGTACCCGGTGGCCACCCGACTCAAACTTCAGTGCGCCGTAAACCTGGTCACCCTCGATGCGCACCACGACTTCTTTGTAGCCGCCCAGTTCGCTCATCGACTCAGAGATGATCTCGCAACGCCAAGCTTGGCTTTCGGCAAAGCGCGTGTACATGCGCAACAAGTCGCCCGCAAACAGGGCCGACTCGTCGCCCCCGGTGCCGGCGCGGATTTCGACAAAAGCCGGGCGTGCATCGTCGGGGTCTTTGGGCAACAGCATGCGCTGCAGCTCGGCCTCCAGACTTTGAAGCTCGGCGCTGGCGCTGGCCGCTTCTTCTTCGGCCATCTCGCGCATTTCTTCTTCATCCATCATGGCCTGGGCCGTGATCAGGTCCGCGCTGCGCTGCTGGAAACGGGCGAAGCGCGAGGCCACGGCGCTGACTTCGGCATGCTCCCGCGAGAGCTTCAGGAACTGCGCCATGTCGGCCATGATGTCTTCGCGGGACAGCAAAAAGTCCAACTCGGTCAAGCGCAGTGCGTAGCGTTCGAGTTGCTGGATGAGAAAGGGTTTCATTCGGCCAGAATTTTTTAAAGTTGGAGCTTGAAGTCCAACGGGCATGCAGCAGGGATGGTGTCGGCTTTGATGTGCCGACCTTCCAAGTCAAGCCGCTAACGCTCTTTGCGCAAGAAGACGCGTTGCACAGTTTGTATGGTGTGTTCGCGGTGCTCAGAGTCAGTCCCACGCAATTCAGCCAAGGCACCGTGCAGCATTTTCTGGGTCAGGCCTTTGGACAGGGCCTCCATCACGGCGATCGGGTCATCTCCCCGGGCCAACTGCTTGCGGGCGCGGGCCATTTCAGCTTCGCGCCAAGCGTCTGCCTGGTTTTGCAACTGTTGGATCAGGGGCACGGTGCCGCGCTGGCCCATCCAGTGCATAAAACTTTGCACACCTGCGTCGATGATCACTTCGGCTTCGGCCACAGCCGCTTGCCGGTGCGCCTGGCCTGCTTGCACCACGCTGGCCAGGTCGTCCACGGTGTACAGGTAAACGTCTTCCAAGGCCTTGACTTCGGGTTCGATGTCACGCGGCACCGCCAGATCGACCATGAACATGGGGCGGTATTTGCGTTTTTTAAGGGCACGTTCAACCGCACCCAGACCGATCAGTGGCAGGGTGCTGGCGGTGCAGCTGATGACCGCGTCGAATTCGTGCAGGCGCGCGGGCAGGTCGGCCAAGGGCATGACCCCGGCCCCAAATCGGTGGGCCAGCAACTCGGCGCGGTCCAGGCTGCGGTTGGCAATCACCATGCCTTTTGGCTGCTTGGCTGCAAAATGGGTGGCCACCAACTCGTTCATTTCACCCGCACCGACAAACAGGATGCGGATGTCTTTGATGTCTTCGAACAACTGGCTGGCTAAGCGTACCGAGGCAGCAGCCATGCTGATGGAGTGGGCTCCGATTTCGGTGGAACTGCGCACTTCTTTGGCCACCGCAAAGCTGCGCTGAAACAACTGGTTGAGGGTGCTGCCCAGGGCGCCGGCTTGCTCGGCTGCACGTACGGCGTCCTTGAGTTGGCCCAGAATCTGGGCTTCGCCCAACACCATGGAGTCCAGGCCGCTGGCCACGCGAAAGGCATGGCGGGCGGCCTCATTGCCCTCGAGCAAATAAGTGTGGGCGTGCAGTTCGGACGCGCTGACACCACCGGCTTGGGCCAACCACCGCAGGGTGTCGCCGGTGGCAGCCTGGTCGGCGGCACAATAAATTTCGGTGCGGTTGCAGGTTGACAAGATGGCCGCTTCGGGCGGTTGTGCCGTATGACTGGCCAGGTCCTGGCGCAAACCGTGCAGCGTGGGTACCAGTTTGTCGACGGCGAACGCGAACCTCCCGCGCAGATCCAGCGGTGCAGTGGTGTGGTTCAAACCCAAGGTCCATACAGCCATGCAAGTCATTATAGGCATGGGCTGTCAACCTCTATTGACACAACACAAGTGAGGCCAGTGAACGTGGTTTTGCATGCACAATTTCAGGATGTGGCACACCTTGAGGGCGTGCTCGGAACAACCGGAGCGAGACTTCATGACGTTTTGGCAATTGGGATTGCACCTGTTCAATTTTGTCCTGCCCGCTTTGGCCTTGGCGATCTTCATGCCTTTGGCTGGGCGCTGGGTTATGGGGCCGGGTCGGACCCGCCTGGGTCGCCGTATGGGGGTGCATGCCCTGATCGGGCTGACCGTGCTGATAGCCGGGCTATGGCTGCACGGCCAGGATGGCAAGATGAGTACCTACATTGCCCTGCTGCTGGTGGCCGCCACGGCCGAGTGGCTCATGCAGCGGGGTTGGGCCAGTCAGTAATGGCGTCAGTATGAGATGACTTTCGGTCAGGGGCAAGTTGACCCCATTTTCAAATCGGACTGAACAAATCCACCCGGTCGGTGATGATGCCGTCGGTGCCCAAGGCCAGCAGGTGCTGGGCGGCCCAGTCGTCGTTAACGGTGTAGCTCAGACACTTCATGCCCGCACTGTGCACGCGTGCCACGGTGGCTCTGTCCCACAGCGTGTAGTTGGCCACCACGGTGCAGCAGTGCAGCGTCTGAGCTTTTTCCAACCAGCCGTCCCACAGCGTATCCACGAGCAAGCCACGCGGCAATTCGGGGGCTGTTTGCTGAGCGGCGGCCAGGGCCGTGGGTTGGAAGGAAGTCAGCAGCGGGGGGATTTCTGCCCCTGCCCAAAGACGGGCTGCCAGACGCGCCACTGCGCCGCCAGTCGCAGCTTCGGTGCCCGGCGTGGGCTTGATTTCGATGTTCAGCTGGAAGCGGTTCGCCAGACAAAACCGGGCCAAGGCGTCGAGCGTGGGCAAGGGCTCGCCCGCAAAAGCCCGTGAATGCCAGCTGCCTGCGTCCAGTTGCGACAGGGCGGGCCAGGGCAGGTCGCCGCCAATGCCGTTGCCGTTGGTGGTCCGCTCCAGCGTGGCGTCGTGCATCAAGAACACCACGCCGTCAGCACTGAGCTTGGCATCGCATTCGAACATGCGAAAGCCGTGCTCAGCACCCAATCTGAAGGCGGCCAGGGTGTTTTCCGGGGCGATCTTGCCGGCGCCTCGGTGGGCGATCCAGCGCGGGTAGGGCCAATGCTTCATGGTGCTTATCAGGCGATGCGTTTTTGAGAAGCTGTGTCAAACCAGTGCAGCCGGTCGGCGCGTGGCGTGGCGTGGAAGGTGCTGCCCGGTTGAGGCGCGGGCACTGATTCGTCCAGCCGCAGGGTCAGCGATTCTTGGCCCAGGCGGGCGTGCACCAGGCGTTCGGCGCCCAGCAATTCCACGGTGTCCACTGTCAGTGTCCAGCCACCGTTTTCGATTTCAGGCGTGATGTCCAAGTGCTCAGGGCGGATGCCCAGAATTTGCCCCTCAGGCGTGCCCGGTGCGTGCTGCAGCAGGTTCATGGGCGGTGAGCCGATGAAGCTGGCCACAAAGGTGCTGGCGGGGCGGTTGTAGACCTCTTCGGGCGTGCCGAACTGCTCCATGTGACCACCGTTCATGACGATCATGCGTTGGGCCAGGGTCATGGCTTCGACCTGGTCGTGCGTCACAAAAAGGCTGGTGATCCCCAATTCGCGGTGCAGTTTTTGAATTTCCAGCCGCGTCTGGGCACGCAGCTTGGCGTCCAGGTTGGAGAGGGGTTCGTCGAACAAGAACACCTGTGGCTGGCGCACGATGGCGCGGCCCATGGCCACGCGCTGGCGCTGGCCACCGGACAGCTCACGCGGCTTGCGCTGCAGCAGCTCGGACAACTCCAAAATCGCTGCGGCCTTGTCCACTCGGGTTTTGATCTCGGCCACCGGCACTTTGGCGATTTTCAGGCCGTAGGCCATGTTGTCGAACACGCTCATGTGCGGGTAAAGCGCATAGTTCTGAAACACCATGGCGATGTCGCGTTCGGCGGGCTCCAGGTCGTTGACGACACGTTCACCAATCGAGATGGTGCCGCCCGAGATGTCTTCGAGGCCCGCCACCATGCGCAGCAAGGTGGATTTGCCGCAGCCAGAAGGCCCGACGATGACGACAAATTCCCCGTGCGCGATCTCAGCGCTCAGGTCGTGGATGACGGTGTTGGCTTTGTCGCCCGCGCCGTAGGTTTTGAGGATGTGAGAGAGGGTGATGGAAGCCATATCTTGTTTTGATCAGACGGGGACAGAGCAACGCTTCAAATGGGTCTGTCTCCGGGTTATTGATTTGACGAGGACAGAGCGCCGCTTCGCAGCAGTCTGTCCCCGGCTCGTTAATTCGACGAGGACATAGCGCCGCTTCGCAGCGGTCTGTCCCCGGGGTTATTATTTTTCCGTATCAACCAGGCCCTTGACGAACCATTTTTGCATCAGGATCACGACCAGGGCCGGGGGCAGCATGGCCAAAATGGCGGTGGCCATGACCACGTTCCATTCGGTATAGGCCTCTCCTGCGATCAGGCGCTTGATGCCCATGACCACTGGGTACATGTCTTCGTTTGTGGTCACCAAGAGTGGCCACAGGTATTGGTTCCAGCCATAGATGAACTGGATCACGAACAGGGCGGCGATTGATGTGCGTGTCAGCGGCAGCAGGATATCGATGAAAAAGCGCATCGGCCCCGCGCCGTCCATGCGGGCGGCTTCTACCAATTCGTCTGGAACCGTCAGGAAAAACTGCCGAAACAAAAACGTGGCTGTGGCCGAGGCGATCAGCGGCACCGTCAGACCCGCGTAGCTGTTGAGCATGCCCAGGTTGGAGACCACCTCGTAGGTCGGGCCGATGCGCACTTCGACCGGCAGCATCAGGGTGACAAAGATCATCCAGAACACCAGGTTGCGCAGCGGGAAGCGGAAATACACAATGGCAAAAGCCGAGAGCAAAGAGATGGCGATCTTGCCAATGGCAATGACCAGCGCACTGACCAGGCTGACCCACATCATGGGAGCGGCTGCCGGGATCCGACTGCCAGCACTGGTTTCGCCGCCAAACAAGGCGGTTTTGTAGGTCTCTAGGGCGTGGCTGCCGGGCCACATGGACATGGGCACCGACTGGGCGATCTCAGTGGCGCTTTGGGTCGAGGCCACAAAAGTCAGGTACAGCGGGAAGGCCACGATCATCACCCCCAGAATCAGCACCAGGTGGGACAGGACCGTGAGGCCAGGGCGTTTTTCAATCATGGGGCGGACTCAGTACTGGACTTTTTTCTCGACAAAACGGAACTGCACCACCGTCAGCGCCACCACGATCAACATCAGGATCACCGATTGCGCGGCCGAGCCACCCATGTCCAGCGCCTTGAAGCCATCGTAATAGACCTTATAGACCAGGATGGCGGTGTCCTTGCCGGGCCCGCCCTGGGTGGTGGCGTCGATGATGCCGAAGGTGTCAAAAAAGGCGTAAACCACGTTGATGACCAAGAGGAAAAACGTGGTGGGCGACAAGAGCGGGAACACGATGGTCCAAAAGCGGTGCCAAGGGCTGGCCCCGTCGATGGCCGCCGCCTCCAGCAGCGATTTGGGGATGGACTGCAGTCCGGCCAAAAAGAACAGGAAGTTGTAGGAAATTTGCTTCCACACGGCAGCCACCACGATCAAGGTCATTGCATGGCCCGAATCGAGCAGGTGGTTCCATTCGATACCCACCGAGCGCAGGTAAAAGGCGATCACGCCCATGGGCGATGCGAACATGAACAGCCACAGTACGCCCGCCACCACCGGAGCCACGGCGTAAGGCCAAATGAGCAAGGTTTTGTAAATGGCGGCGCCTTTGAGCACGCGGTCGGCCATGACGGCCAGCAAGAGCGAAATGACCAGGCCGGAAACGGCCACCAGCAAAGAAAAAACAGCTGTGGTTTTGAAGGATTCGAGGTAGGTGCTGTCAGCAAACAGCCGCTCAAAATTCTCCATGCCGACAAATTCGGTGCTGATGCCAAAAGCGTCCTGCGACAACACGCTTTGGTAAAGCGCCTGGCCGGCGGGCCAGAAAAAGAACACCAGCACGATGGCCATTTGGGGCGCCACCAGCAACCAGGGCAACCAGCGGGACTGAAAGCGAACGCGTTTTTCCATAAGGGCAGAGTTTAGGCGAGCCACAAAAGAACAAAAAGCAGGGGCGCGTGGCCCCTGCTTTCAAGACAAGACCCGAGCAGATGGCCCGGGACGCCGGTTCACTTGTTGGCTTTTTGGAAGCGCTCGAGTTGCTCGTTGCCACGTTTGACAGCGGCATCCAGCGCTTCTTTGGGCTCTTTTTTACCGGCCCAGACCTGTTCGAGCTCTTCGTCGTTGATGGTGCGGATCTGCACAAAGTTGCCCAAGCGGATGCCACGCGACTTTTCAGTGGTCTTGCGGATCATTTGATCAACGGAGACGTCCGTGCCAGGGTTTTGTTTGTAGAAGCCCGATTTTTCGGTCATTTCATAAGACGCCTTGGTCAGCGGCAAGTAGCCGGTGCGCTGGTGGCTCTTGGCTGCTTCCTCGGCTTTGGACAGGTGGGCAAAGAACTGGGCCACGCCCTTGTATTCATTGTCCTTCTTGCCCGACATGACCCACAGGCTGGCGCCGCCAATGACGGTGTTCTGGGGCGCGCCCGCCACATCGGGGTAGTAAGGCAAGGTGCTGATGCCACCGGCGAATTTGGCGTTGCGCTTGATGTTGCCGTACAGCGCAGACGAACCGGTGGTCATGGCGCACTCGCCTGACACAAATACCGCATCGGCCGCATTGCCTCGGCCCTTGTAGACGAACAAGCCGGTTTTGGCCATGTTGGCCAGGTTCTCAATGTGGCGCACATGCAAGGGGCTGTTGAAATTCAGGCGGGCGTCGATGCCGCGCATACCGTTGCCCTTGGTGGCGAACTCGGTGTTGTGCCAGGCCGAGAAGCTTTCGAGCTGGGTCCAGCTCACCCAGCTGGTGGTGAAGGGGCATTTATGTCCCGAGGCCTTGAGCTTGCCAGCAGCCAACGCCACTTCGGGCCAGGTTTTTGGTGGTTTTTCTGGGTCCAGACCGGCGGCCTTGAAGGCGTCTTTGTTGTAGTGGAAGACCGTTGTCGAGCTGTTGAACGGGAAGCTTAGCATCTGGCCGTTGGGGGCGGTGTAATAACCGGCCACGGCAGGCACGTAGGCGTTGGCGTCAAAAGTGACGCCGGCTTTTTTCATGACCTCGCCCACGGGCACGATGGCACCCTTGCTGGCCATCATGGTGGCGGTGCCTACTTCGAACACCTGCAGTATGTGCGGGGCATTGCCTGCTCGGAAGGCGGCGATGGCGGCGGTCATGGACTCGTCGTAGCTGCCCTTGAAGGTGGGCACGAGTTTGTAATCTTTTTGGCTGTTGTTGAAGTCTTTGGCCAGGTCGTTGACCCACTCGCCGAGGGCGCCGCCCATGGAGTGCCACCACTGGACTTCGGTTTGGGCTTGGGCGGACAAGCTGGCCAGACCCAGAGTCAGGGCGGACAGTGTGAGTTTGAGTTTCATGGTGGGTCCTGTAAAAGTGGCAATGAACGTGAAATCCGAGCTGTCAAATGATCATAAACTCGTACGGACTGTGCCTTTTGAAGATGACGTAAGTATTAAAACGGCATGAAAGCATTGTGACAACCCGGGCTTTCCATGAGTCCAACCCCCTGTTTGACAGGTGCCCCCACCTTCGGCGCGTGTTTGTATCACTGCGGTAACATTCAGCCTCAGCCGCTTTGATACCTTTTCGGGTCTGGCTGACAGCGTCATCAGCGACGCCTTTGACTGCGCCAAACCCATGAATGCACCCACCACGCTCCAACATTTGATGCAAGCCGACGCCGATGCGCCACGCTTGCGCGAAATTCCTTACAACTACACCAGCTTTTCAGACCGCGAAATTGTGCTTCGCTTGCTGGGCGAGTCGGCTTGGGACTTGCTGAACCAGCTGAGACAAGAGCGCGGTACGGGTCGATCTGCTCGGATGTTGTATGAAGTGCTGGGCGACATTTGGGTGGTCGAGCGCAACCCTTATTTGCAAGATGACCTTCTGGACAACCCGGCCCGACGCAAACTGCTGGTCGAGGCCTTGCAGCACCGCTTGGGCGAGGTGCAAAAGCGCCGCACCCCAGGTGTGGACGCCGCCCGCGACGCTTTGGTGGGCCAATTGCTGGCCATGGCCACCCAAGCCGTGACGCAATTCAATGAGCGCTTTGGCCGAATGGCCAAGCTGCGCAGCCAGGTGCAAAAAACCTTGGGGCGATTGACGGCCAAGGACAACATCAAGTTCGACGGCCTCTCTCGGGTCAGCCATGTGACCGATGCCACCGACTGGCGCGTGGAATACCCTTTTGTGGTGTTGACGCCAGACACCGAAGAAGAAATGGCGGGGCTGGTCAAAGGCTGTATTGACCTGGGCCTGACCATCATTCCGCGCGGCGGCGGCACCGGGTACACCGGCGGGGCCATCCCGCTGACCTGGAAGAGCGCGGTCATCAACACCGAAAAGCTCGAAACCATGACCGAGGTCGAGCACCTGAGCTTGCCCGGCATCGATCACCCTGTGCCCACCATCTGGACCGAGGCCGGCGTGGTTACCCAGCGCGTGGCCGAT